>JAKJDB010000233.1 GCA_022706175.1 Candidatus Zhuqueibacterota bacterium
CAGGAGCCGATCGGCCGTGAGGGCGGCAAATCCAGCGACGAATTGGACGAAATTCAGCTGATCCGCCACGAGCTGTTGCCGGAGGACTATCAGTTCGATCCCCTGGCGCTCAAGTGGGTTCTTCAGGTGCCTCCGCCGCAAGCCGACCATGGGCTTTCCGATCTCGAACGGCTGACCCGCGCCATTCAAAACCAATGGGGAAAAACGGAGGTGGTCTATTCGCTGTCCGTATTGCGTTCAGCCGCCGATTCGCTGCGTCAGGAAAACGGCCAGGTCACCATCACGCTGATCCGAACTCCACAACACAACCATATCATCAACATCGAACCAGGCGATCGCACCACCCGCCATTACGGCATCTCCGTCGATGTCGGCACGACGACGGTCGCTGTGCAGCTGGTTTTTCTGCCTCTGGCCAAAATCATCGCCACGCGCACCGCGTACAACGACCAGATCGAATGCGGCCTGGACGTGATCAGCCGCATCACTTATGCGCAAAAACCGGGGCATCTGCAGGAATTGCGGTGGCGGGTTTTGCGCACCATCAATCGGCTGATCAAACAGGTGTGCAGCGGCCATGATGTGCGGCCGCATGAGATCTGCAACGCTGTGATCGCCGGCAATACCACCATGGTTCATCTGCTGTTGGGACTGAATCCCGAGTACATCCGCTTGGAACCCTACACGCCGACCTTGCTGGAGGCGCCCTATCTCACCGCCGAGCAGGTCGGCATCGAGATCAATCCGCAATCCTGGATCTATATTGCGCCATGTGTAGGGAGCTATGTGGGCGGCGACATCACCTCCGGGCTTTTGTGCACCGATCTGGCCACGCCCACCGACCAGGTCCATCTTTTCATCGATGTGGGCACCAACGGCGAGTTGGTGATCGGCAACCAGGATTTTCTCCTGACGTGCGCCTGTTCCGCCGGTCCGGCTTTTGAGGGCGGCGGCATCGATCACGGCATGCGCGCGGCGGTGGGCGCCATCGAGCGGGTGGAAATCGATGCGGCAAGCGGACGAGCGGTCTGCCAGGTGATCGGCAATGTGCGGCCGCGAGGGATTTGCGGCTCCGGCATGATTTCGTTGCTCGCCAATCTCTTCCTCAGCGGCTGGATCGATGCGGCGGGCAAACTCGAGCGCTCCCGGCCGTCTCCGGTCATCGACACCGGCGAGCGGATCGCCCGCTACATCATCGTTCCCCCTGAACAGAGCGCCACCGGCAAGGCGATCACACTCAGCGAAATCGACATCGACAACATCATCCGCGCCAAAGCCGCCATCTATTCCGCCTGTGCATTGCTGTTGGATAAAGTCGGACTGCAATTCAGCGACCTGCAGCGCATCTACATCGCCGGTGGATTCGGCCGCTTTCTCGATATCGAAAAAGCCATGATCATCGGGCTGGTGCCTGATCTGCCGCGGGAAAAATATCGTTATATAGGCAATTCATCGCTCATGGGCGCGTATATGGTTTTGGTGTCGCAGGAATTTCAACAACATCAACTCAATCTGGCCAGACGAATGACCTATATCGAGTTGAGCACAGAAGCCCGTTACATGGATCATTATACCGGAGCGCTGTTTTTGCCCCATACCGATCGCAGCGCTTTCCCGACCGTGCATGCTTTGCTGGCATCAGCAGGCGACCAATCATAACATGGGGATGCCATTTTGAGCCGGCAAGACGGACATGCAAAAGCCCTGGAGCTCGCCAGGGAACGGCTGGCCAGCCGCGATGTGAACGCCGCCTGTCAGCGCCTGGGTTTGCCGGCCCCGCAGAACGGATGCTGCGCCGTCCGCTTTCTCGGCAACGATCTGCTTTTAACTTTGCCGGAACTGGAGTTGCTCGACGCCTCCTCGCTGCAGCCGGCCAAGCACGTCGATCGTTTGTTGCTGCTCCATCTGTTACTCAGCGAGGTGAACTGGCGGCAGAATGACGAGTGGATCTCGTTTCGCGATCTAGCGGGCGGACTTTTTTACTGGCAGCCTTTTCGCCATCGCTCCCTCCTGCCGCTGGTACGCGCCATCGGCAACGACCTGCAACGGTTGCAGGAGTGTCTCGACCGCTTTGACTGGCAACCGCTCGCGATCGGCGACCTGGGAGCGCGCATTCAAGTGGTCGGGTTGCTGCAGATCGGATTGGTCTATCGCGCGGGAGATGAAGAATTTTCACCCACAGCCGATCTTCTCTTTCCAGCGGCCATTCGTCATGCGTTAGCGACCGAAGATGCAGCCGTGCTGGCCGGCCGCATCTGCCATGAGCTGAGCAAAACCAAGGCAAAGGACATGGTATGAGCAAATTGCATTGTCCTGGACAAGACCGGCACTTCTGGAAACCGGAAGACATTTATGAGGCGGCTTGTCCATTCTGCGGCAAAGACATCGAATTCTGGAAAGACGATCCCACCCGTACCTGCGATCACTGCGGACAGACGGTACGCAACCCGAAAATCGATCTGGGCTGCGCCCGGTGGTGTGCACACGCTAAAGAGTGTCTGGGGATACTCAAACAACCATAGCGCTGTTGTTCCGTGCGCAACTCTGTTCCTTCGCCTCTTCTCAGCCCGCGGCTTGACGAAACACGATCCTCTTTACAGTTGCCTCCACACGGCTCAGGACGAAAGTCAGCCAACGCAGTGAACACAGGGTCGTTCCTTTTCCTGAGGAGTACGGCACAAAGGGCTTGACCACAGCGCGATAATAAGTTATATTTATGCAGACGGAGGATCAGAGCGAACGCTTTCACTCAACCGTTTGCTGTGGCGGATTGCCACTTCGATTCTCCTCCAATTCCGACGTCGCGGTACCGGCAAAACGGTACCTCACGGCAATCTGCGGGCCTATTGCGCGACCATAGCATGCTCCCCACATCGGCCTTGAACAATCTGATCGAAAGGATTCCAGAGATGAGCGACCAAGCGGTTGAAAAAGCAAAAATCAACATACGTGTATTAGCATCACTGTCGTTATTTTGCGCAGGGGTATGGTTAGTGCCCTCCGGCATAGCGCTCCATTTTTCCTCCCACGAAGGCGCTACCAAGTGGAGCCATCTGTTCATGACTATTCATAATACCGCCTCATTTCTCTTCTTAGCAGCGACAGTCGTTCACTTGACGGTCAACTGGAAAATGCTCACTCACTATGTAAAAGCCAAGGCCGGCGAGTACAAAAAATTCAAGAGAGAGCTATGGCTTGCGGCCCTGGGCGTGTCAGCGTTTCTGATGCTGGTGGCGCTTCATGCGCTCCACGTTCGGTGATTCATGGTATGAGCGAGTCTTTTAGGTTAAGGGAAGCCCCGGCCATGTGCTCCAGCGGACCGCTGCTCCGGGCCCGGCTTCCGCTGAGCTATTCGTCAGTCATGAAGGAAAGGGTACGATGAAACAGATCACAGCGAACGAAAAAGCGCCGGTTTACGCAAGGCAGGAAGCTTCTATTAACGCGCCTATACAAGTCGTTTGGAGCCTATTGACCGATTTTGAAAAATGGCCGGAGTGGAATGAGAGCGTCCAGGAGATGCACCTTCAAGGCAAAGTAGAGGTTGGCGCCGAGTTTCGCTGGAAGACCGGAAGCATGAAGATTTGTTCGCGGATTGAACACATCGCCCCGCCGTTCACGATTGTCTGGTCCGGACGCTCCACGGGCATTCGCGCGATGCACGCATGGACGCTCACGGCCGAAAAAAACGGCACCCGAGTGAGAACCGAAGAGTCCTTTGAAGGATTCGTGGCCTGGCTTTTTGCCAGGCCCCTGCGCAAGGTATTGGCCGACGCGCTGCAGCAAGGACTCCATGCGCTGAAAAAAGAAGCGGAAAAGCGGGATCACACCACGCTCGACTAATCCCTCCGCTGAAGCCGACGCACAACGATCTGCGGTGGGGCGGATGCCGCGTTGGCCGTCAGGCCTGTTTGCTTGGGAGGTGTGGATGATCATTGCCGAGCTCGACTATTCCTGTACGTACGCAAAAGTTCACGACGAACCGGCTGCGATATTATTATGCAGGCAATTTATTTGTTGCCATCAAGGCGTTGGTCCGTTTTTTCAGAGCCTGTCAGCAGAGTTGCCATGCGGTGATAGAATGATTCATTGCCACAATAGCCACGATCGATGATAACATCAGCCGCGTAGCGGCGAAATATCAGTAGAATCGTCATTTCATTTTATTTTGAGCTCCGTAGGAGCGACACGCAGTGTGATCAAAACAAAATGCGTCAGTCTCAATTGGAGAATATGCACAAACCATATGCCGCTCCTACGGAGCTTGCCGGTTTTTCGAAACGCCTGGGCTATTGACAGGACGCGCCTACGGCGTGAAACCCTGGCTTGTTTCAAAAAATTCTATTGAAATATCGCACCCGCGGCACTATTTTAGGGATAAATCGGCATGGATACCCACGGCAAACATTTACAGCCCATGATACACACATATGATCTTTGCGGTCAAAGGCCGGGTTCATCTCATCGCTGCGCGGTGGAAAGAAGAATTATACAAATAGATCACCTTCATGATCATCCATAAAAATCAGAAACTGATAGTAAACAGAGCTGCCATGCGGCATAAATTAATGAATTCTTGAATTAATAAGAGCCAACTTTTCCTATGTTGAGGCCGGCCATCGGGGGGACTCTTAGATATGGATCGGCGATGGTGCCGAAAGGATTTCTGTGGACACCTTTTCTTCACCGAAGCATCAGGTGAAATCAACCGCACCGGGCCCACTCGTGTTCAGGGTGATGGAGGTCCTGCAGCGACAATGCAAGCTTGTCATCAAGGACGTCCATGAGCCGGAAGCCCATGAGAATGAGTAGGACGGCTGCATCTTTTCATTCCCCGCAGCTTGGACAGGCTGCAGCGGGAGCATGCTTGTAAGAACATTATAAAGGAGCGGGCTGAAAACATGGTTGATCGACGAGGAGAGAAGATCGGCTGGCTGGCTGGTTGGATCGGAGGATTCAGCTGGGTCGCCATCCTGTCCATCGTCTTTATGGCAAGAGGCCAATGGACGCCCGGCTGCGCAGGCATTCTGTTGGTCTTGGTTGCCTGGGGCACGGTCGTTTTTCTTTCGCCCTGGAGAAGTCCTAAAACCCCGTATTGGAAACTGATGCTGGGGCCGTATGTCCTTTTTCTGTCGGCGGCAGTCTGGGCCATATGGGCATTTGGCGGGATCAAATGGAGTGATTGGAACGGCTGGAACCTGTTGTG
>JAKJDB010000234.1 GCA_022706175.1 Candidatus Zhuqueibacterota bacterium
CCTCGGTTTTATAACCGGATGTGACCGCGCTCATCCAGCCGAGCCAGCCGATAGGCCGGCCGATGCAGACGGCGATAGGTTTGCGAATGACGGCCCGCCGGATACTCCCCCCTCTTTTGAATCTCATCGAAATCGTACGCCGCCTCTGCGCTCAGCGCAATGTTTCCTTGCTCGATCCACACCAAGGACTGCTGCCATAGTGTGATGAATTCTTTTTTCTCTCCCCTGTCATGCGATGCCGAATAAAAAGCAAGCCACATGGTTTGCCGGTCCGCCCCAGAGGCTTTAAAAGGGCGGATATTGAGGCGCACCAAGCGGCCGTCCAGGGAGACCGGTTCAAACAGAGGCTCTCCGCTCTCAGGGGGCTGCGACTCCCATTCCTGTTCCAACCACATCTGTGCAGCGGCCGAATCGGTCAGCAAATGCTCGGAGCCGAGGATGGCCTGAAAGAGCAGCTTGTAAAGGTCCTGAACGGCAAAGCCGGGGTACCTTTGCATATGATACTGGATCAGGCCGAGGTAATCAGAGAACATAATTTCTCACACACATAATTGTACAGAAGCAGTCCTTCACGGGTCAACGCCAGCCGGCCGTCGGCCTGTGTGATCAGTTTGTTGCCGGCGCTGCTTTGGAACGGCCGGCTGCAATCATCGATGCCCGCCAGTGCCGCCGCCGCTTGCGCCGGCTGAAAAGGCAGGCCGGCAAGCGCCACCCCCTCTACACGGCGCAGGCCCAGCATCACAGACTCGATCTCCATCTGTTCCGCCGTGAGCGTTTCGCTGTCCGCCACGGCATGGTTACAGACCGAGATGGAGTGCATGTATTGGTCCACATCGCGCACATTCCACCAGCGCCGTCGGCCGTCAAAGGAGTGGGCCGACGGACCGAGCCCCAAATAAGGGGAGCCGGACCAGTACGCCTGATTGTGCCGGGAGCGATAGCCCGGCAGGCAATAGTTGGAAATCTCGTACTGCTCATAGCCCGCCTGCTGCAGCGTCTCCTGAGTGAGGATGAACAGCTCTCGTTCCAGTTCTTCCGCGCAGGGCCGCACCTTCCCCTGCTGCACCTGTCGATGCAGCGGCGTGCCCGGTTCGATGGTCAGGCTGTAGCAGGAGAGATGTTCGGGCTGAAAGGCCAGCGCCTGATCCAAGGTTTTGCGCCAGGCATCAGCGGTTTGTCCCGGAACGGCAAAGATGAGGTCCAGGCTCAGATTGTCGAATTCAGCCCGGCGCGCCTGGCGAATGGCCTGCTCAGCTCCGGCCGTGGTGTGCAGGCGCGACAGAACGGCCAGGTCAGCCGGTTGAAAGGATTGAATCCCCAGACTCAGGCGGTTGATGCCGAGCCGGCGATAATCACACAGATGCACCATCTCTGTGGCGCCGGGATTGGCCTCCAGCGTGATCTCGACATCCTCGGCCAGGGTGAATTTTTCGTTTAAAAGCAGAAGGATTTTTTTTAACTGCTCCGGCGTCAGCAGCGAAGGCGTTCCGCCGCCCAGGTAGAGCGTGGAAATGGAAAACCCTCCAAAGGGAGGGTTTTCACTGTAGTAGGTGATCTCGCGCAGCAACGCGTCGATAAAGGGGGGCAGCAGCTCCCGGCGGGTGATGGAGTAAAAATCGCAATAGGCGCATTTGTGCGCACAGAACGGAATATGCAGATAGAGCGCCGCCGTGCCGGTCACTAGATGATCACTCCGAAAATCCGGTTCCAGCGTATGGCTTTGAACAGGTTCCAGAACGGTTCGTTCTTTTCCCAGGAAAAGTAGATGACCAGGGCTTTGCCGCGGATGTTTCTCACCGGCATGAATCCCCAGCTGCGGCTGTCCGCGCTGTTGTCGCGGTTATCGCCCATCATGAACAGATGGTCCGGCGGCACCACGACGGCAGGAAAGTTCGGACTCGCGCCGTCGTAGCGGCGGATGGTATACTCTTTGCCGGACGGCGAGGTGACGCGATAATAGTTCACATAATGATCTTCTTCATAATCAAATTTTTTCTCCAGGAAGCGGATTTCGCCCTCCGGCCGGTGATTGACATACACCAGGCCGTCGCGCATCTCCAGGGTATCGCCGGGTGCGCCGATGCAGCGTTTGATATAGTCCACGCTCTCGTCCAGAGGGTATTTGAAAACGATGATGTCGCCCCGTTCCGGCTCTTTCAGGCCGGGCATCTGATAGTAGGGCAGCCTGATTTTGGTAAACGGGATATAATCGGGAGTGGCGGCGCCGTAAATGAATTTATTGACCAGTAAAAAATCGCCCACCAGCAGAGTGTCTTTCATGGAGCCGGTGGGGATGCGGAAGGCCTGGATCACCAGCGCGCGCAGGATCAGGGCCGCCAGCAGGGCGACGGCGAAAGCTTCAAAATACTCACGAAATATATTCTTGCCTCTGGAACTCATGCACAATCCTTTCTTGTTAAAAGCACCACTCCATGGAGTCTAACTTGGCAGCCGCCAGAATGGTTCCCGCCCACAGCATCAGCAGGGAAAGGGCGCTGACGACCAACAGACCCACGGTCAGCAGGTTCACCAGGATGCAGATGAAAATCAGGCCGCAGAAGGTTAAAAAGATAAAAAGAATGATGAACGTCAGCAGCAGGTTGCCGGCGCCGGACAACATGCGTTTGGGATTTTCCCAGTCAAATTTGCCAAAGTAGGCGCCGAACACCGCACCCAGTCCTGCGGCCCCTGCGCACAGGGCCGCCAGCATCGCCAGGGCTTGTATCGTGCGCACGCCGGAAATCTGGTTGAGCTGGCTGGTGATGAGCAGGGCGGCAAAGCCGGCCGGGCCGGCCAGCAGCATCGCCAACAGGTTTTTAATCAACACGATGCGGCTTAGCGGCCGCGGACCGCCTTTAATCAGAGGAAAGGAGCGGCCTTCCAATGGAATCAGTCGCGCCGCCGTGGTGGCGCTAAAGACCGTGCTGAGCAGCAATGGATAGATGAACGGCAGATATTGTTTCATCATGTCGTTCATCCCCTGCATGTTTTGCTGCACGATAAAGGGGAAGACCAGAATGATGACCAGAAACATCAGCAGCTGCGTGGATTGCCGTGAATCGCGGGTCAGAATCCAGAATTCGCGCATCACCAGCGCCTGAGTGAAATAGGCCGGATCGCGGCGTATTTTACGATGTTCCGGATGCCGGCTTTTGACCGGCGACGGCGTGTGCTGCAAATAAGAGTGCATCAGCACGGCGCCCAGTGCATAGAGAAGCGCGCTGCCGGCCAGCAGCAGCAGAAAGGGAAAAAGGGCCGCCTGCGGATCCCCACGTCCGCTGTTCTGCAGTGTTTGCGACAGCCATTCGGAGGGCAGCCAGGAAAAGTGCTGGTCCACACGCGCCAGATGATCGAGCGAATGGGGATTAAATTGCTTGGACGCGGGATCAAAGCGCGAGACGCGCAGGAACTGAAAGGCGGCCCAGGCGCTGATAAAGATCACGCCGACGATCAGCACGGCGATGTTTTTGGCGCGTTTGGCCGGGATGAGACGCGCCAGGCCGATGGAGAGCAGTCCGGCCAGCCCGGTGGGAAAGGCGAGAAAGCACAAAGCCGCGGGCACGGCGATCAGATAATAAAATCCCGACGCCTTGATCACCAGACCGTAGGCCAGCAGCAGCGGCAGACCAAAGGCCCAGAAGATCGACGAGTTGGCGAACAGACTCTCAATGTATTTGAACAGATACAGGGTGGCGTTCGACAGCGGAGCGGCGCGCAGCAGGGAATGGTCTTTAGACAAAAAGAAAAAATGCAGCGCTACGGTCAATCCACTGAAAACCAGAAAGATCAGCAGGGCGGCCAGTGAGGTGTTGAGCAACAGGTGGATAACCGCCAAACCCTGGGGAGAGGAAGCAAGCAACTCTTTGAAGACCTCGTGGATGGACACAGTCAGCAGCGATGGCACCAGCACGTAGCCGAGGAGGGCAAATCGTTTACGGTTTCGTTTTTTCGGATCGCTTTTCAGCACCGTGTTCAGCATTCCGCGCAGCCGATTTGTCAGAAGAAGCCGCAGCACGCCTCAGTTTTCCTCCAGATAGCGGGTGAGGCCTTCGCGGCCGGTGTCGCCGGTGAGGACGAGAAAAATGTCCTCCAACGAGGCGCCGGGTTTGCCGGCCTGAATCGCCAGCTCTTCTATCGTGCCCATGGCGATCAACCGTCCCTGATGGATGATGCCCACACGGTCGCACATCCGCTCCGCCAGTTCGAGGATGTGGGTGGACATGAACACCGTGCGGCCTTTATCCACCAGGCCGCGCAGCATGTCCTTCAGATTGCGCGCCGCCCTGGGGTCCAGGCCCACCGTGGGTTCGTCGAGAAAAAGGATCTCCGGATCATGCACCAGCGCGCCGGCCAGCGAGATCTTTTGTTTCATCCCGTGGGAATAGTCTTCGATCAGATCTTTGCTGCGTCCGTTGATCTCAAAGATCTCGAAAAGACCGTTCATCCGTTTTTCAGCGTCGATCTTTTCCACGTCGTACAGGCGCGCCATAAAATGGACGAACTCGGTGGCGGTGAGCTTTTCGTAGAGCACCGGCTCTTCCTGAACCAGGCCGAACAGCGCTTTGGCGGCCAGCGGGTTCTTCTGAATGTCGATCCCGTGCAGCTCTACGGAACCCGAGTCGGGTTTGAGCAGGCCGGTCATCATCTTGATGGTGGTGGTTTTACCGGCGCCGTTGGGGCCGAGAAAGACGAACAGCTCCTGGCCGATGTCAAAGCTGACCTGAGCCACCGCGCGCCGGGCGCCAAAGTATTTTACCAGATTGCTGACTGTGATCATCGCATGTTCCGTGTCAAGGGAGTGGCCGGTTCTATAACGTCATTCTGTGGGTTATGAACTGAACAAAGGCCGCGTGCACCAGCCGGCGCCGCCGTGCTGCTCTCCATGTCTCGTTGCGATCAAGGCCTTGAAAACAGGCGCATTCATTACGCCGCCTCGCCGGCCCATCCGGCTTAATCCGCCTTGAGCACCGCCAGGAACGCCTCCTGGGGAATCTCCACATGGCCCAACTGCTTCATCCGCTTCTTGCCCTCTTTTTGTTTCTCCAGCAGCTTGCGCTTGCGGGTGATGTCGCCGCCGTAGCATTTGGCGGTGACGTTTTTACGCAACGGCCGGACGGTCTCGCGGGCGATCACCTTGCCGCCCACCGCCGCCTGGATGGCCACTTCGTACTGCTGGCGGGGGATGAGATCGCGCAGCTTTTCG
>JAKJDB010000235.1 GCA_022706175.1 Candidatus Zhuqueibacterota bacterium
CGTTGTCGATGGTCATATTGTCGACGCCGGTCGCTAGAATGCAAAAGTGCCCGCCGTGGAAGATCGAGATGTCCTTAATGGTGACGTTATGGCAGCTTTTCAGGCTGATCGCCTTGTTCCCTGATCCCTGGATCTCGGGCTTGTCATAGGTGTACAGTCCTCTGCCCCAGATCAGCCCCTGTCCGGTGATGGCGATATTCTGCAGGCTGTCGCCGTAAATCAGGCTGTTTCTCCAGTAGCTGTGGCCAAAGTCCTGAAATTTTTTATACCAGGCGTTCTCCTCCGGCAGGTCATAGCCTACGCCGTTCACCTCTATGTCCCCGATGAGCACAGCGCCCTGGTCCAGATGGAGGGTGATGTTGCTGCGCAGATGAATCGTGTAAGAAAGGAACGAACCGGCCGGAAAGTAGACCGTACCGCCGCCGTTCTTCGCCGCCGCTTCGATAGCTGCATTGATCGCCTGAGTGTTGTTGGTCTTGTCGTCTCCCCGCGCGCCGTAATCCAGCACATTGTAAATGGACGGTCGAGCGAGGCTCACGGCCATCAGCGATCCCAGAAGAAGGAACATCAGTGCCATTTTTTTGTTGATCACGATCGGTTTTCTCCTTGCAAATCAGAGTGATGATTGAGAGCTTTGGAAAGGGCCAAAAATGTAGCCAATAAAAGGTCTAAATACAAATAAAATTATTGAACAGCCAATCGTGAGCCCCTTTTCCTCTTTTGCTCGCCCAGCCGTCGCAGCGCATAAGATGGCGGCAAGCGGAATCGGGGGTACCGGCCACGTCGGGTGTTTTCGATGTTTTTGCCCCTAGATCGGTTCATCGGGACGGGGTGACCTCGGCCGGCTGGGTGATCCGGCAGCGCTATGATAAACAACTTGAACGCAAACCGGCAAAAGCCTATATTGGTGCGCTAGCAATCCATGAACCGTTTTATAGACAGGTCAAAAAATAGCAATAGGATCATGAAATGGAAAAGGAACAAAAAATCGCTCTGCTGATCGACTGCGACAATGTGAGCTACCGTGCGATCAAGGGCGTTCTCAACGAGTTGGCCAAATACGGCGTAACCAACATCCGCCGCGCGTATGGGAATTGGAAAAGCAGCAACATGAAGGGGTGGGAAGAGCAACTCTATCCCTTTGCGATCAAACCGATTCAACAATTCGCCTATACGGCCGGAAAGAACGCCACCGATGCCGCGATGATCATCGATGCGATGGATCTGCTCTACACGCAGCAGCTGGACGCCTTTGCGTTTATGACCAGCGACTGTGATTTCACCCCCATCGTGATGCGCATTTTGACCAACGGACTGAAAGTGTATGGGTTTGGTGAAAAGAAAACGCCGGAGCCTTTTATCAACGCCTGTTCGCTGTTCATCTATACGGAGAATCTCGAGGGCATGGATGATGAACCGGAAAAGGCCGAGCGCAAGCGCAAGGATGCCAAGCGCTCGAGCAAAGAGCTTCGCGGCGAATCAGGGTTGGTCAATCTGTTGCGCATGGCCGTGGAACAAACCGCGGAGGACGATGGATGGTCTCATCTCGGGCGGGTGGGACAGTATATTTCAAACAACACCTCTGTTTCGCCGATCAATTACGGTTATAAGAAATGGAGCGAGATCATCCGGGTGAGCGACCTTTTTGAGATCGAGATGCGGAATAACAATTCGGTGATGTACATTAAAGCCAAGCGCAAGCAGACGCCCGGCGCCCGCTGACCGCCTTGCCGGCTGTTGATCTGTCGGATTATCGGATCATTCGCGTTTTTCGAAATCTTTTCACTGATTGTGACGATCATGATTTTCAGCAATGTAGCTCTTTACTTTTGGAGCGGCACCGGCAACTCTTACCAGGTGGCCTGCTGGCTGGCGGAACAGGCTGCGGTAAAGGGCGTGACCGCTCAAGTCCTGGCCCTGGAGCAGGCCGCTTTGACGGATAACACTGCGGACAACGCCGGCCGGCTGACGGGGCTGGTCTTTCCCACGCATGGTTTTACCGCGCCCTGGCAGGTGCTGAGATCAACCTGGCGGCTGCCGCGTGGCCGGGCCGGCCGTGCGTTTTGTGTTGCCACCCGGGCAGGGCTCAAGTTCGGCCCACTTTTTATCCCCGGAATCAGCGGCAGCGCTCCGTTCATCGTCAGCCTGCTGCTGTTTCTCAAGGGCTACCGGGTGCGCGGCGCCATGAGTGTGGACATGCCCTCGAACTGGTTCTCCCTGCATCCCATCCAGAGCCGCAAAAAGCAGGAGGCGATCATGCTTCGTGCCCGGCCGCGGGCTCTGGGTTTTCTGGATCAGTTGCTTGGTGGCAGCTCGGTATGGTGCACGCGCAACAATTTTTTCGAGATCACCTGGGGCATTCTGCTATCCTGGATCTCCATCGCTTATTTGCTGATCGGCCGTTTTTTTCTCGCCAAGTTGTTCTTTGCCAATGAAAAGTGCGACGGCTGCGGCGTCTGTGCGACCCATTGCCCTGTCCACGCGATCCGTATGTGGGGATCCAAACCGTCGCGGCCGTTTTGGACCTACCATTGTGAGAGCTGCATGCGCTGTGCTTCACTCTGTCCGCGCAACGCCGTTGAAGCGGGCCATTCCTGGGGCGTTGCGCTCTATTATTTGACCTCTGTGCCTGTGGCCGCCCACCTGTTCTCCTGGCTGGGCGGGCGCCTGGCCACGGAGCAAAACGGGCTGAGCCTGGCGTTGCAGCTGGTGCTCTACTATCCAGCCGTTTTTCTTTCCTATTTTCTGTTTCATGCGCTGCTGCGCTTCCGGATCGTCAACTGGCTATTCACCCATACGACCATGACGCATCTGCCGTTCTGGGGGCGTTATCACGCGCCGGATGTCCATTTAAAGACTATTTCCTCACACCCCAGCGATGCCGGCCGTTAAAAAAATGATTGCCGGTGTCGGCCTGTTCAAAATGATGTGGCGGTGATTCTAAGGCGTCGGTATTTCCACGCTCGTGGTCCCATTGTTCACGCCATCGGGCTTGGCACGACTTTTCATTTTCTTGGATGTTCTATGCGAGCACATTATCTGCAGCATGTTCCTTTTGAAGGACTTGGCAGCATTGAACGATGGCTGGACGCAGCCAATTACCAGATCAGCGGAACCCGGTTTTTTATATCGGCCCTGTTGCCCGACCCTGCCGATATCGATCTGCTCATCATCCTGGGCGGCCCTATGAGCGTTCATGATGAACGTCACTACGCCTGGCTCAAGGATGAAAAACGGTTCATTAAAGCCATGATCGATGCAGGAAAGCCGCTGCTGGGCGTATGCCTGGGTGCACAACTCATCGCCGACGCACTGGGCGCCCGTGTATACAAAAATCAGGAACGGGAGATCGGCTGGTTCCCCATACAAGGCCTTGCTTTAGCCGATGACAGCCGCTTCATCTTTCCACCCTCGCTTCCGGTCTTTCACTGGCACGGAGAAACATTCGAACTGCCGGCCGGAGCGGTTCATCTTGCGCAAAGCCGGGCCTGCGCACACCAGGCCTTTCAGACCGGGAATTCCGTGATAGGGCTGCAGTTTCATCTTGAAATGACTCCCGCGTCGGTACGTGCCATTCTGACTCATTGTCGCTACGATCTGACGCTGGCTGAATACGTTCAGACAGAAGAGGAAATTCTGTCAGTGCCTGTGGAGCATTATTTCGCGCTGAACGCCCTGATGGACCGTGTCCTTTCTTATATCACCCGATCGCAACCCCAGTGAACGACAAAGACGGTGAGGCGAGTCCGTATTCTGGCTTGAGTGTGTGCCGGTGAATGCGTTGGAGGGCCCAAAAGAGGTGGAGCAGGTTGAGCTCTCCTCTGACACCTTCATGTGTCATGAAAAAGTTCCTGCGCTGTTCTAAGGATACTGCAAAGAGCTAAACGCCTGTTTCCATCATAAGCGTAGGACCGGTTTGTTCCAGCTGCGCTGAAAACCATTTTAAGGAGGCCGCTTCTATGCTGTTGCTTTTCATACTTGTTCTCTGCGGTTTTTCAGGCGCCCAATCGCCTCTGGTGGTCGGTTCGCAGAAACAGCTGTTCATCGACTATAAATTCATCGAGTCGGCGGAGGGCATTCAATTGGTGGTTCAGCAGCCGTACCAGACTCGCGAAAAGCTGGTCGTCATTGACCAGCCCTGGGAAAAGGACGCGTATCTGGCCAGCTACAACACGGTGATCAAGGAGGACGGCAGGATACGGCTCTGGTACAATATCACCGCCGGAGCGCCGCCGGCGGGCGAGAAAAACCCCCGTTATATGGGGGTGGCTTATGCAGAATCACAGGACGGGATCCATTTCATCAAACCGGTTTTGAATGTGGTCAAGTGGAATGGATCGAAAAAAAACAATCTTGTGTTGCCGCCCGATCCCGAGGTGCTGGCCATTGGCGGCGGCACGGTCTGGCGGGATGACAATCCCGATTGTCCGGCACAGGCGCGCTACAAGTCGTGGATCAAAGTCTACCCGCGCAATCAGTCCGGCATCCAGGGCCCTCATCGAGTTTTTTTCTCCCCGGATGGCATCCATTGGCAACTGGATGAGCGTTTAGTGACCGGTCTGCGTGCTGCGGACACGCAGCCCTCCTGGTTCTGGGAGCCGCGCATCGGCCGTTATATCGGGTACAGCCGGGAATGGATCCGCGAAAAAAGCGGGTTTGGTGTCCGCGCAGCCAGTTACAATGAATCAGACGATCTGTTCCATTGGGATAATATGGCCATGGTTCTGGAACCGGATGAACGAGACATGGCCGCAGCGCCGGCCGCGCGTCTGGATGTGAGCCGTATGCAAGTGCGGGGTGAAAATATTCTGCCCCAGCGGCAGGCCTCGGCCGCTGCGGCTGAAGGCGGAGACGACCAGGTTCTGACTCCGGCAGCGCCATTGGATTTCTACGGCCCCGGCGTATTTCGCTATGAAAATGTCTATTTCGCCCTGGTTCCGGTCTTTTACCATTGGAAGGGAAGCGCCAATGAGGCGTGGCCCAACACCTCTGACGTTCAACTCGCGGTCAGTCGTGATGGCCGGCATTTTCTCCGTCCAGGCGGCCGCACTTCTTTTTTGCGCACCGGTGAGAATGGCTCCTGGGACTCTAAATGGATCTACCCCGTTCTGCGGCCGATTCTCATGGGCGATCAATTGTGGATCTATTATTTCGGCACCAACCGTGATCACGCCTCACGATTGGATCCGCAGGCGG
>JAKJDB010000236.1 GCA_022706175.1 Candidatus Zhuqueibacterota bacterium
TGGCCGAACAGGTAGCCGATCTCACGGCCGCCGACGCCGATGTCGCCGGCCGGCACATCCGTGTCCGGGCCGATGTAGCGGAACAGACCATTCATAAAACTCTGGCAAAACCGCATGACCTCGTTGTCGCTTTTGCCCTTTGGATCAAAATCCGAACCGCCTTTGGCGCCGCCCATGGGCAGCGTGGTCAGGCTGTTTTTGAAAACCTGTTCGAACGCGAGAAATTTCAACACCCCCAGCGTCACCGAGGGATGAAAACGCAAACCGCCTTTGTACGGGCCGATCGCACCGTTCATCTGAATGCGGTAACCCCGGTTGATCTGAATCTCTCCGCGGTCATCCATCCAAGGGACTCGGAACATGATCACCCGCTCCGGTTCGATCAGGCGTTCAAAAATTTGCGCGCTGCGATACTCGGGATATTTGTCATAGACCAGACTCACGGACTCGGCCACTTCGGCGACAGCCTGATGAAACTCGGGTTCAGCGGGATTTTTTGCAGAAACCCGAAGCATGATCTCCTTGACATAGTCGGACATGTTCTTCTTCCTCCTGGATGCATACAAGCGTGATCTTTGATAGGAACAATCAGGTGACGGCGGATGGTGTTGGCAACCGGCAGATTATTTCCCAGAGCAGAAAAGGTTTGTTGGCATTTTTACAACTGGGCAAAATATTGAATGCAAAGCTGAATAGCAAGGATTTTTTTTCAAGGATTGAACAACCGGCCTGGGATCAAGCCGTTCTCTGCCGATTGATGGAACACGCCGGCTGAAGCTTCCGTATACCGTGCGAGCCTGAAGGAACGCTGAAACGGACGGGCTTGTGGCGCAACGGTTTTTTTTGCCGCAGTGCGAATTTGCTTGCTAATAACTATCAATATTAATATACTATTAGATGACAAAGCCATTGCACTTCCTGGTTGTTTATTTTTTACTTATCAAGGATTCGTCCTTATGGCTGACTTGAAAAAACTGAAAAAAGCAGCGATCGAGATCTTTTGGAAGGAAAAAGAGCAGCCGCGTCTGGAGCCGATCGGATTGGATCCCACGCTGGCCCCACTTTCTCCTGTCACAGCGGCATCTCCGGCCCCGGCGCCTGCGTTTCAGCCGGCCACAGCCCCGGTGGAGGTGGATCAGACCTTTTACAAGGCTGTGGAGGCGGAACTGAACAAGGCCATCGACCCAGATTCCGCCGAGTTTTACAACCAGATGGCGGTGATCAACGAAAAATTTCCCAATCTCGACGAGCCCACCCGCTATCAACTGGCGTTCCACGCGGCGCAGACCGCGGTCAAGGCGCGCGGAGTCACGTTGACCTTTGCCGGTTTGTTGAAAACCCTGGATCGTCTGAACCAGGTGATCGATGTGGAAAAGCGGGATTTTAAGCTGCAGAACGAGCAGGGGTATCAGGACAACCTGAGCCAGGTGCGCAAAAAATCTCAGGAGATCGGTGAGGGCATCCAGGCGCGCGAGAGCCGGCTGCAGGCGATCGAAAAGGAGCTGGAATCTTTTATCGCTGCTCGAAATGCGGAGAAGAAAAAGCTCGAAGAGGAGCGCAGTCAGCTGATTTCTCAGCGTGTGGTGGTGGAGAGCGAGATCAACCAATTGGAACAGAAGAAGAGTGAACGGGAGATCCGTTTCAACGCCGCCCTCGACGCCCATCAGCGGCGATTGGATCAACTGAGACAGAATCTGCAGATGAATTTAAAGAGCGTCAAATAATTCCAAGGAGGATGCTATGAGTGATATGCCCACCCTGCCTGGTGCAGACAAAGTCGGTTCCTTTATCTCCAAGCGCGAAAAAGCGTGGGGCAATTTCGGCACGGTGCTGATCCTGATTGCTCTGGCTTTTGGTTTTTATGCCGCCGCGCCTTTTATTCTCGGCTTGTTGACCATGGCGATCGGCATCGTCGGCAAGATGGTGGTGCTGGGTGGATTGGTGGGGCTGGCGGCGTTGCTCTGGTTTCTCTTTACCAGCAAAAAGTTCCGTGCCATCCTATATTTCTGGCGCGCCAAATTCTACCGCTGGTTCACCTCCCTGATGATCAAGTCCGGTCCGCTGGATATCATCTACGCCTATGTCAATGAATATCTGGGTGAAAAATTGCAGACCATCCGCGGCGCCGCGGACCGTGTTTACGGTATTCGTAACGAGATCAAGAACAATATTGAGACCTATCAGCAGCAGATCCGCGAACGCATGCAGCAGGCGGAGACCCTGAAAAGCCGGTACTATAAGAACAATCAGTGGACCGATGAGGATAAACGCTATCAGTTTCAAAAGATCTCCAGCGAAGCCGGCATGCTGCAGGGCAATCTGGACAAATCGTCCAAGCGGTTTGAGCGGGCGGAGAAATATTGCCAGATCATGAAAAAGATGCAGCAGGCTTTTGAATTTTATCGCGACAAGACCAAGTTTTTTGCCGACACTCTGTCCGCGGATTACCGGGAGGCCCAGGCCATGGCCAAGGCCACCCAGGCCACTTCCAGCGTCCTGGGCGGGGACGATCATTCGGATATTTATGAAATGTCGGTCAAATACGTGCAGAACCAGATCGCGCTGTTCACCGGCCAGGTGGACCGGTTTATGCAGGTGGCGCCGCAGTTCATGGCCGAACCCGAACTGCATGACATGGTCAGCGAGGATGCGATGATGAAAACGCTTGAGCAGTGGGACCAGGCGTCGGATCAGCTGATGCAACAGGCCGAAAACATCGACAAGGCCGGCCAGGCCATGTCCTCCGGAGACAAGAACCAGGTGTTCGCCATCGTCAAGAGCGGCGACTCGCGTGAACTGGTGCCGGTGCAAGCGGCGCCTAAAACGGAAGAGAAGAAAAAATACAGCTGGTAAAGACATTTCCGCTACACGAGCATTTAATAGGAGGGTATACTCATGGCTGAACAATTTCCTTCCGGTGAAAGGAAAGGCGGACTGACGCCGTTTGCCAAAATTCTTATCGGGCTTGTCATCGTCGGAGCGGTGGGCTATGCCGCTTACACCTATCTGCCGGAGAGCGGCGGCGCGCTGCGCGTGCATCTGGTAACCTACTCCGGCATGGCGCCGGGTCCTTATTTCAACAACGGCCTGTCGCCCAACGACGAGTCGCGTTACAAGAAAGAGTACGGACTGGATGTCAAGTTCACGGTGATGGACGTGATTCCCGACGCCATTCAGGCCTGGAAGACCGGGCAATTGGACATCCTGGTGTTGACGGTGGACGCCTATCCCATCGGACTGCAAGAGCTGATGCCGTTGAAACCAAGGATTTTTTATCTGACCGATAAATCGCAAGGTGCGGATGTGATCCTCGCCACCTCCGAGGTACGCTCCATGGACGATCTGACGGGCCGCAAGGTGGGATTCGTTCCGGGCACGCCTTCGCAGTGGTTGCTGTTGAATATGCTCAAAGCAGCCAATATGTCCATGAGCAGCATTCAAGCCATCGAGTTTCAGGAAGTGCCGCAGGCGTTCAAGGCCTTTGAGACCGGGCAACTGGATGCGGCCGTGGGTTGGTCGCCGGATGACCAGGCGGTGCTGCAGCGGGTTCCCGGCGCCCATGTTCTTAAAAGCACCCTGGAGGCCTCGGAGATGCTGTTCGGCATCATGTTCTGCAGCCAGGATCTGATCGACAAGCGCGCCAAGGATGTTCAAAAGTTCGTTGAGGGCTGGATGAAAGGCGCCGCGGAACTCAACACGCAGCCGGCCGCGCGCAGCCGCGCCGCCCGGATCATGACAGCCGGATACAGCGGAACCAGTGAGGATTATTGGCTGGCAACCTTTGAAAAGGTACGCTTTGCCACCTATGGCGACAACCGCGGATTTTTCGGTCTGAATCCGGGATACAAAGGGGTCACCGCCGAAATGGTCTATGACGAAGCCTGTAAGGCGTATCAGGAACTGGGTCTGGTGGCTCCGTCGGTGCCGGGTTGGCGAAATGTTTCCAACGTCAGCGTCGTCAATGCGATCTCGCTGACCGGGTCTGAACACCTGCCCCAGGCCTCCGCAGCTTTTACGCCGCCCACTACGGATATGCTCACGCGACCGGCTGTGGCCACCAAGCTGGTGCGCATCAATTTCGATTTCAATTCATCGACTCTGCAACCGATCGAAAAGCTGAAATTGAAGAACGAGTACGGCAAGATCGTGGCCATGAACCGGAATTCCCGTTTTCGCATTGTCGGTCACACCGACAACGTCGGAACACGCGAATACAACATCGAGCTGTCGCGTCGCCGCGCCAGAGCGATCGTCACTTTCTTTGTCGAGACCTATGGTCTGAGTCCGAATCAATTCGTCTATGACGGCAAAGGGCCGGATCAGCCTATGACCAGCAATGATTCGGAAGAGGGACGTGCGCTCAATCGTCGCGCCGAGTGCTCGCTGCTGTAAAATCCATCAGGTGCGCTGTCGCGCCTGCACGGCTCGCCGCCCGGATTTTTCCCGGCGAGCCGTGCAGACCTTCAGTCCGTCGGTGCGAAGTCCCCTGTCTTATTGTCATTCCCCTGTTGGCGCCGGGCGGATTTCTTCTCCCTTTGTCACCCTATCACCCAGCACAGGAGAGATTGATGAATTCCCCTCTCTTTGAGTTGCGCGGCGTGCTCGCCAAGTCAACCAAAATCAAGATCGGCCTCATCGGCTTGGCGGCGATTTTGCTTGTCTGGTGGCTGGCGGTCAAGCTGCGCATGGTTAATCCGCAGATTATTCCATCACCCTTTGCCATCCTCGCCAGCTTTCCTGAATTGATCAGCCGTGATCGCATGTTCCATCATCTGGGATTGACCGTGTTCATGAACATCGCCGGCTGGATCGAGGGCGCTCTGATCTCACTGCCCATCGGCTTTATCATCGGCCTGTTTCCGGTGTTCAACGCTCTGTTCGGCGGCTATATCCAGGCGACCCGGTACATCCCGCTCACGGCCACTATCGTTCTGTTCATGGCGGCCTTTGGCATCTACATGATGATGAAGATACAGTTTCTTACCTTTGCGATTCTGGTCTATCTGATCACCGCGGTGGTGGGCCGCATTCAGGAGACGCCCCAGGTGTACGTCGATGCGGTCAAAACACTGGGCGCGAGCAAATGGCAGATCATCCGCTCGGTGTTCATACCGCATGTGCTTTCACGGGTGTCGACGGATTTTATCAATATCGTTGCGTTCAGCTGGACCTATGCCGTGTATGTGGAATT
>JAKJDB010000237.1 GCA_022706175.1 Candidatus Zhuqueibacterota bacterium
AAAAATATTTTTCACCGGTGGTGATAACCGCCAGGCCGGTTCAAAGCCATCGCCCTCCTTGAGCAGGATGAGTTCGTTGCCGGGATGGCCGTTCTGCGTTGTGATCAACTCCTTGCCGGAACGCTTATCCAGCAAGCTGGTGATGCCGCCGCCCATTTTTTCATCAACCGTCACTTTAAAGTGATCGTTTTCGATCGTGAACCCGGTCATCGCTTTCGCCAAGGCCGGAGGAGGAGTGGCGGAAGCCGGTCGCAGCCAATACGTTTTATAGCCGATGGAAGGCACCTTTGTTGCCAGAAAGGTCACCTGCGCCGAGATCAGGCCCTGACTGTTTTTTTCTGTACGTTCGACCACGCAATGCACCGGCAGGCCGTTTTCATCCACAATGGCAAAGCCGGCCAAAGGTGTCTCAAAAGATAGATCAGCCCGGACGATGTCGTCGCGTAGCCAATTGAGCGGATTAAAAACCATCAGCGCGGCGGCGCAGCCCGGTGATTCCGTGTCAACGGACTGACTGATCGAGTGCAAGGCTTTTTGCAGCGCCTCGCCGGACAGTTCCAAAGCCTCGCGGTAGCCGGCGTTCAAGTCGAGATAAGGCACATCCGCGCCGCAGCCTGTGATGGCATCGTGGTGCTGACCATAGAGCACCTGTCGCCAGGCTCTATCCAACTCTTTCGCCGGATAGGGTTGACCGAGAAGATTGGCGATGGTGGCGAACTTTTCCGCCGTCACCAATGTGTTCTCACATAGCCGGTTGCCCATTTTCAGATCAAACCTGGACAGCTCACAACCTTCGTTGTATTGTGATTCATCACGCGAGAGCTCGGGAATATCCAAATCATGCCGCTTGAGCTGATCGAGCACAGCAGAAAAATACTCCGCTTGGCCGTTGGCGGAGAAATGAACGGTCGGAATATAGTTTTTAAATTCATGAGAGCGGCCGATCATCCAGGCGGTCGGCGCTTTTTCATCGCTCGCATCCAGGATCAATTCCGCTTCGATGCCCGGAATTTGCTGCTGCTGGCTTTTAAGCATAGAGGCCGCTTTCTGACGCGCGCTTTGAGATAGGTCATAGGAAGCACCGCGCCAGTCAAAGCCGTAATTGACTTTCCGGGTCAGCAACGTGCTGCCGTCCGGCGCAAGGCCCCAATAGAGGTCCGGCACGTCGGGCACGCGTATTTCGGGCTCGCGATAATTGGAGCGCGTCCAGGCGGTGCCGATGAATTCGGACTTGGCCAAAATCTGCGGCATTTGAATGATGTGACCGAATACATCCCAGGGCGCATAGGCAGAAGGGGTATCGCCGAGCACGTTCTCATGAAAAAGCCGGCCATAGAGAATGTTGCGCACCAGGGCTTCACCGGAAATGGTGGTCTCGTTGGGCTGATTATAGCTGCCGCCGGTGGCGATGCGTCCCTGTTTCACCCAGCGGCGGATCAGCGGCCGGTCCAACGGAAAGGCATCGTAATAGGGCTTGACATAGGGGATCTCGTGTAAGAAAATCTCATAGCTCGAGTCCGCCTCCATGGCGCGAAGGTTTTGATCCACGTTGGACAGGCTTTTCGCCTGAAAGCCCGCTTGGCTGTCCACCCAAACCGGATCGACATGGAATCCGGGAACCAAGTACACGTTGCCATTAACGATCGGTTGCCGTTTTTCTGCAAGCTTGAACGTTTTGCGGGCTTTTCCCCGGCTGACCGTTAATTCTGCGGCGATGGTGCTTTTCAGATCAGGGAGATCCGTTTCTGCTTCTGCCTGCAGCCATGCCATTTGGCGAGGTTCAATATACTGGCCTTTGGCAAGAGATTTCTGAATGCCCGTGTTGCTTTTCATCTGCAGAGCCACAGGGCCGATGGTCTCATCGCTCACGTTAAACGCGAGAATGCTCACCATATCTGCAACCTTCTCGTCGTTCAGCCGACGCGGGGTAGGGCTGATGGAAGGGTTTAGCACCCAAAGTTGATCATCGATTTTGATCAGCGCTTCCAGACGTGCGTACATGAACCAGCCGGCCCCTTCCTGATCCACCTTGGCGAGCAGAACATTTTTACCCTGCGACAGCGAGACCGCCACATTGTCTGCATCCGGACCGCTGGAGCGCACGCTCGGGTAATAGTGCACCTGAATGCCGTTGAGCCAGACCTTGATGCGATCGTTGCTGCCGATTTTGAGAATGGCAAAGGTCGGTTGTTGGCATTCGATCACCGCGGCCGCATAGGCGACGTTGCGCTGATTGGGGGACATGCAGCGGATAAAATCCAGCTTGCCCGAAGCATCCGCTTGGACCGTGCGCCAGGCCTTCGCCGCAGTGGCGTGGGCGGCGTAAGACTGGGGGTTAAAAGCGGCTTCTCCTCCCTGATCAGCCAGGAAATCTGTGTCTATAGATTGGCCTTTTTCATTGGGAAAGGGGCCGCAGACCAGCCAATCGGTGATGAAAACGTTGGAGCGAAAGGGCTGGACCCCGTCAGTCGCGGCATGGAGGCTCGGTAGAAACACGTTTGGCGACAGAATGCCGAGCACGAAGAACATGAGCTTTTGAATCGACATACACTCTCCTTAATGGCTTGAAGCGCAGGGGCTATTCTTCTTCGACTAGAATTTCCCATTTTTTAAATTCAACGGTATAAGGCTTTTGGTCCGGCGAACCGGCGGCGAGTCCGAGATCGATCGCCTGGGCCAATCCGGGCAGGTCGTTGGATTGCCGCTTGATCAGCCAGGTTTTGCCGTCCAGGCTGATATAGCCGGTGAAGCGGTTGCCGTGCCGTTCCAACCTGAGCCAGATAGGGGTTGTGCTGTTTTCCGGCAAATTTTCGCTGGCCGCTTTGTGCATGCAGCCATCGCCGAATTCATCATACTCGATGCCCGCGCGGTTGGGCGTGCTGAACAGAAGCACCGAACCTTTGCTGCCCCGGTCCACGTCAAAACTCTTGCTGATATCATTGCGGGCGAAAAGACCGGCCCGGTACCAGTCATTGGTCTTTTCGCCAAAGGATGCAATTTGCACGGTCGCGATGAAATCGCCCTTGAGCGCCTTTAGATACACGGTGGCATAGGCATCCTCCGCGTGATAGAAATCCCAGCCACTGGCGGTGATAGTATAATGATTTTGGCTTTGGCGCGCGTTGATGCTGGCCGGCTTGGCTTTCGGCGAAATGTACTGCTGCAGCTTGAGCCGGCGCACATCCAATTCTTTACAGTGGAGCACTTTTAGATCGGCGGTTTCGCTGTTGCCGATCTGAATCGCATAATCGCCCGGCTGGGGCGTGATCTCAAAAGAGACCGGCTGCGTGGAATTCGCCTTGAGAGTCAGCGAACGGTTTTGTATCTCCCGGCCGTTGGCCAGCAGAGGAATAGAGATTCGCCGATCAGCGGGCTGCAAATTGGTGGCCGAGGCAGAGATCTGCACCGGCTGTCCGGCCAGCACCCGCTGTTCCGAGAGGAGGAGTTTGTCATATACGATCTCTGGTTTGAGTCCCTGCACGGTTACGGTCTGCGGCTGGGTTTCATTGATAGAGATCTCATAAAGACCCGGCTCATTGAGGCGGAAATCGAACTCGATCGTGCGCCGGTTATGGCGGATGATCGGAAAGGGCTGGGTCTGTATGGGCTTGCGGTTTGCATACAGCGTTAAGGTAGTGATGCCGGAGCTGCCGTTGTTGTAGACCTCTGCTCTGGCTTTGAGCAGAGAACCCGTTTTAACAGCCGGCGGCAGCGGCTGGTTCTGCACTGAGAGCTGCAGATTTGAGCAGGCGCAGTCTGGGTCACCGTTGATGAATTGTTCCGGAGCGTTGGCCGGCGGCTCGATGGTGAAATTGTTCTGGTAGATGTTGTCGCTGAGATAGGTGCCGCACGTTTTCATGGCTGCTTGTTCGAGATCGTAATATATATTATTTTCCACCTTCCAGCCGCTGGACATGTTATCGAACCAAAAGGCGACGTTGTCGCTGAAAAATCCTCTTTCCACCCCGTGGATGAGATTGCGGCGGATGCTCGAGTTGTAGGTCATGCCGTTTACCACGATCACGCCGGCGTCATCCGCATCAGTCTGCACATCGTCAAAGTGATTGTATTCCACGATGCATTCGCCATTGCTGTTGCCCTCCAGGCCGCCGCCGCCGACATCCATAGTGTAGGGGCGTCCGGTTTTAGTGAAATAGTTGTGCGAAATAATCGTGCGCAGGGTATGGAAAGCGCTCAGGGTGATGCCGCCGCCCTGTCCGCAATTTGAAAAAATGTTGCCGGTCACTTTTGTTTCCCGGTTCATCTGGGAGAGTTTGCCATTGGCTCCATCGCCGGTGCCGATGATCGCCAGGGCGCCTTGTTCCAGCCCGTCGAAACGGTTGCCGAAAACGCGGGTTTGGTAGCAGCCATAGCCGATCTCCATGCCCAGTCCGCCGCAGGCGCGCAACTCCGAGTCGGCGAATTCGCAATCATGCGCATATTCAAAGGAAACCGCGATGCAGCCCGGGGTGGCATCATAATGATGGGGAAAAGTGCGGAAATTTTCTTTCGCCCCTTCAAAAATGAGATTATAGAAACGTAGATTCCGGACAGGCCGGTTTTCCTCGCCTTGAACTTGAATCAACCGGTTGATCTGCGGCACCGAGAGGATGGCCGCGTTGGGATTCGTCAGGCCGGCCGGCGCGAGGTAACTGATCTCATTCTTTGTTTTATCATAAAACCACTCGCCTGGGCTGTCCAGCAGCGCTTTGATGTTTTCCACAAAATATCTGGGCGGCACCACCAACAGACCGTTGTGGCCGCCTGGTCCGTCTTCAGGCGTTCGCAGCCAGGCTATCCTTTTTTTCTCGTCAACCCGCTCGATAGCGTTGTAGGCGCTGCGCCAGCGCAGCAATATCACGATGCGGTTGTCCTCCATTTCCGGCCAGCTGCGGATATCGCCGCGCTTGAAGGGGATCTCGGAGGTGGAGGAAGGAGTAGAGGCCAAAGTGTAATAACCTGTGTTGGGGGTTCTGGCCAGTGTTTGCTTTTGACCGTTGACCAACAGGGCCGGCACCTCTTGCGCAAAGGAACCCAGCCACAGGCTGTCTTTCTGCTGCCACTGGGTCACGCGGCAAGCACCGGAGATGACCGGCTTTTCGCCCGGATAAGCGGCGTAGGTGACATAGTGGTCGCGCAGATGATGCCATTCAAAAGCGCCCGAGGGGAGATTGGTCTCCACCCTTTC
>JAKJDB010000238.1 GCA_022706175.1 Candidatus Zhuqueibacterota bacterium
AGCCCGGCCACCCAGCCGTTGAAACGGCGGGCTGTCACCATGCCGGCGGTGGCATCCAGACCCTGGCCCAGAATCGGCACGTCAAAACTCAATGCGTGCAGAGCCAGAATATTGGCCACAAGAAACTCGTCCGATTTGAGCGCATGCTTGCCCGTGGGCAGACTGACGCCGAAGGTGGCCATGGCTTTCTCTTCGCCGAAGAGATAAGAGCCGCTGATGCGCATATCGGAAAGACCGTTGAGAGACAGCGTGCTGCCGGCGTGATAACCGCTTAAAGCCGGGGCCGTGGAAAGCGTGGCCTGCAGCTTTTCATTAAAAGGAGCGACCAGCGTCAGAGGCACCGCCAGTTGGTGCACCGAGTTCTCTTCGATGCTCCAATACTGAATGCCGGCGGCCGGGGCGAACAGACGGGCCTGGTATCGTTCGAACAGCTTGGTCTGTGAGCCGGAGATAGTCACAAGCGAGAGTGCGAGCACAGCGGTTTTGCGAAATCTTGGGATGGCTGACATGGCGTTGTCCTTCTCTCAAGCTCAGGGTTTGAGGGGCAAGCGAATCCTCACCGGCAGAGGGACCGTGGCGCCGAGGGAAACGCTGCTGTTATCGGTCGTCGGTTTACGCGACTCGACACTGGGGATAAAGCCCGAGCTGATGTTGGCAGCGGTGCGGCTCAGCAATTCCGAGACCGGCAGCTCCGGCGGCCGTACCGAGGCCCCTTCCGGTTTGGGAGCAGAGGGCGGTCCCTCCTTTTCCGCCGTCTCGCGTCTCGTGGTGAACGATGGCGGCAAGGCCACGCCGGGTGTAAAACTTGAATATGCATTCACTCTTTCCAGTTGTACAGCCGCGAGCTCAAAACCGGGATCCTGGGCCACAGCGTCGCTGAACTCTCGGCGAGCGGCATCCCAGTGTCCCAGGTCCTGCTCATCCAGACCGCGACAATAGGCAAGAAACGCGAGAAGATTCTTGGTCGGAATGCGTTGTATGGCTTCCCTCTCTTCGCGGGACAACGGTACCTGCAGTTCCTTGATCACGGCAAAGGCCAAATCTTTTTCCAGCTGATAAAATTCCAGCAACGTCCCCTGAATGGCCTCCGGCGCGATGCGATCGGATTTTTTCAGATCCGCCAGGCTGACGTCGATGCGCAGATTACGGTCCTCCAAGCCGGTGATGGCGCCGTGCACGACCCGTGCGGCGCCCAGCAGTTTTCCCAGACGCGGGGCAGTATCCTCGCGGATCAAACCGCTCATGCCCAGTCCCATCTCCTCCATCAACTGCTGCAGCCGGGCCCGTTCCACCACCGTGAGCGCTTTGACCTGAGACAGATCGGTGATCAGCATCTCAGTGAGGCCCTTTTGCAACGGATCGATCTCGGCATTTCCGCTGCTGTTGACAAAGTAGAGCACGGCCACCGAATGGTCCGGTATGGCGGCCACCTCGATGGCGTTCTCCGTCTGCAGCAGAGCTTTGATCTGCGCTTCCATCTGCTTTTGCACAAGCACCCACAGACGGTTCTCCACCTGTTTGCGCATCGCGTTGAAGGGACTGATTTCCGTGTAGCGGCGGTAGAGGTCAGCGGCTTTGTCCAACCGGCCCTGGGCCTCATAGGTCAGACCAAGGTAGTATTGGCTGGTCAAGTCGTTCGCCCTTTGTGAAAGGGCGAGCTGGAGGAATTTTTGTCCGATGGTAATTTTCCCTTTGTGGAAAAGGGCGATCCCCATATCGCGGATGGCGGAGATGTTGCGATAATCCTCTGCAATGGCGGCTTTGAGCTCGCGGATGGCCTGGTCATAGTCGGCGCGGTCCAGGGCCTGATGCCCGCGGGAGTAGTAGGTAGAGGCGCAAGACAGGAAAAGCGTTGCAGCTACAAGACCGCCGAAAGCGGCTGAAAGGAGTCTGACCATAGTTGCCTCACACAAAGAAAACCGTGTACCGTCATTGCATTCGGGCGCGGCGCCCGGACCGGAAAACGCGGAACGATCGGTGCGTCTATTTGGCCTGGACGATGGACAGACGTTCACGGGCCCGGTCGAACTTGCTGTTCTTCTTCAGCGCGGCTTCATACATTCGGGCGGCGTTGGCATAGTCCCGGGCGTCCTCATACTCCAGCCCTTTGGCGTAATAGAGTGCGGCGTCGAAAGAGGTGTTGTCCACCGTAGCCAGCTTGACGGCGTCGGCTTTGGAGAGTTTGATGTTCAAATCTTTGGCGATCTTGGCCGTGAGGCCGGTCACCAGTTTGTACAAGTCCTTGGGGTTTCCGCTGACCTCTTCGGCTTTGATGGTCAGAGCGCTCTCCACCTCGACGATACGCACATCGATGCGCATCGTGTGGTCCAGCATCAGCATGTAGGATCCGAAGAGCAGGTTCTGAGCGCCCAGCATTTTACCCACCTCCTGCGCACTGCCGCTGTCGATCATGCCGGCTTGGGCGAGCTGCATCTCCTCGAGGAGTTTCTGCAGCTGGTTGCGCTCCACCACTTTGATCCGGCTGATCTTGCCCAGTTCGGTGATCAACTGGTCGGCCAGCCCTTTGCGCAGCGGATCCATCTCTTGCTGCTTGGTCAGGCTGTTGTTCTCGAAATACAGGACCGCCAGCGTACGCGTCTCATCGGCCGGCGCAGCCCGAAGGCCGGTCAGAAGCAGGACCACCAACCAGCTGTGGCGAAAACAGACTCTCATGGGCGCCCCTCTTAAAAGAAACCCTGCCTTGCAAAATACACATTTATTCGCTTGTGGTCAATCTATTTTCCTGAGCGGTACTCGTTCCAGCTCTTAATCTGCAGATCCTTGATCGATTTACGCGACAGCGCCTCGACGAACCGCCGGGCCAGCCGCACGTTGGTGAACAGGGGGATGGCGAAATCGACGGCCGTGCGGCGGATGATGTAATCGTTGGTCAGCTCCTCCTCCTGGTAGTTTTTGGGAATGTTGATGACCAGATCGAACTTGCGCTCGCGCAGATAATCCATCACATTAGGGGTTTTTCCCGACAGCGGCCAATGCACCTGTTTGACGCTGATGCCATGCTCCTCGAGAAATCGGGCGGTGCCGCCGGTGGCGTAGAAATTCATCCCCATTTCCGCCAGCTTTTGAGTGCTGGCCAGAAAGGCCGCCTTGGTGGCGATGGGACCGGTGGAGAGCAGGATGTTCTTGATCGGCAATTTATAGCCGACCGAAAGCAAGGATTTGAGGAACGCCTCTTCGAAATCGTCGCCCAGACAGGCCACCTCGCCGGTGGAGGCCATCTCCACCCCGAGGGTTGGATCAGCGCCGCCCAGGCGCGTGAACGAGAATTGCGGCGCTTTCACGCCGACGAATTCGAGATCGAAAACCGAGCCCGCATAGTGCGGCACATGATGGCCCATGATGACGCGAGTGGCAATGTCGATGAAATTGACGCCAAAGATCTTGGAGACAAAGGGAAAACTGCGCGAGGCGCGCAGGTTGCATTCGATGACCTTGACCTCATTGTCCTTGGCGACGAACTGAATGTTGAACGGGCCGTCGATCTTGAGGGCGCCGGCGATCTGGCGCGCAATTTTTTTGACGCGGCGGGTGGTCTCGAGAAACGTGCGCTGCGGCGGCAGCACCATGGTGGCGTCGCCGGAATGGACGCCCGCATTTTCCACATGCTCGGTGATGGCATAGACGCGGATCTCGCCCTTTTGCGCCACCGCGTCGATCTCAATCTCTTTGGCGTCCTCGATGAATTTGGTGATCACCACCGGATGGTCGGAGGAGATGACCGAGGCCTTGTCGAGATATCTTTTCAGCTCTTCGTCGTTGGAGGCCACGCTCATCGCCGCGCCGCTCAACACATAGGAAGGACGGATCAACACCGGATAGCCCACCGCATCGGCAAAGGCGACGGCTTTTTTCATATCGCTCAGCTCCGCCCAGGCCGGTTGATCGATCTGCAGGTCGTCGAGCAATTTGGAAAATTTGTGCCGGTCCTCCGCGTTGTCGATGGACAGCGGCGAGGTGCCCAGTACGCGAACGCCGAACTGATGCAGCCGGAGCGCCAGGTTGTTGGGAATCTGCCCGCCCATGGAGATGATGACGCCGATCGATCTTTCCTTCTCATAGATATCCACCACCGACTCGAAGGAGAGTTCATCGAAATAGAGCTTGTCGCACTGATCATAGTCGGTGCTGACGGTCTCTGGATTATAATTCATCATGATGGAGGTGTAGCTCATGTTCCTGAGCGTCTGCACCGAGTTGACGCAGCACCAGTCGAATTCGACCGAGCTGCCGATGCGGTAAGCGCCGCCGCCGAGCACGATCACCGAGTTGCGGTCGGTGAAGGTCAGGTCATCCTCCTGGCCGTTGTAGGTCAGATAGAGATAGTTGGTCTGCGCCGGATACTCGGCCGCCAGGGTGTCGATCTGCTTGACGCAGGGCGACAGACCGTAGCTCTTGCGCAGCTCACGGACCTCCAGCTCGTCCTTGTCCAACGCGCGGGACATCTGCCGGTCGGAGAAACCGAGCTGTTTGGCCTCCTGCATGATGTCGCGCGGACAGCGCTGCTCGCCGACGTTTTTCAGCCGGCTCTCCATCTCAACGATGTTGCGGATCTTGTAAAGAAACCAGGGATCGATGTGGGTGAGCTGGTGGATCTCTTCGATGGACATGCCTTGCTTGATCGCTTCCGGAATCGCCAGCACGCGCATGTCCGTCGGCTCCACCAGTTCCTGGCGCAGATCGTCCACCTCCATCCGGCGGTTCAGCACCAGGCCGTCAAAACCGGTCTCCAGCATGCGAATGCCTTTTTGCAGCGCCTCCTCGAATTTACGGCCGATGGCCATGATCTCGCCGACGGATTTCATGCCCGAACCGAGCTTTTTAGACACCAGGCGGAACTTTTTCAGGTCCCAGCGCGGCATTTTGACCACAATATAGTCCAGCGCAGGCTCGAAACTGGCCTTGGTCACTCGGGTGATCGAATTGGGCAACTCCGTCAGACTATAGCCCAGCGCCAGTTTGGCGGCCACCGCCGCCAACGGATAGCCGGTGGCTTTGGAGGCCAGGGCCGAACTGCGCGACAGCCGTGCGTTGATCTCTATGACGCGATAATCCTCAGAACGCGCATCCAGCGCATACTGTATGTTGCATTCGCCGACAATACCGAGATGGCGGACCGTGCGGATCGCGATCTCGCGCAGGTTGTGATACTCG
>JAKJDB010000239.1 GCA_022706175.1 Candidatus Zhuqueibacterota bacterium
AGACCATCTCTTTTTGGTCGTCGTCGATGACCACGAGTTTGGTGCTCTGGGTAGAGCTGTCGATGCCGGCGAACAGGTTCGCCATGTCTCCTCCTGTCCAAGGTGCGGATCCGGCAAGGGCCGGGGTTTATGCCGGATCCGGTTTAATCATTTGCTGATGGCTTTTTTAATTTTTTGCGCTGTTTTCGGGCCGTAATAGTTGCAGGGCCCCTTTTTGGCATCCGGAGTGATGCCGAGGTCCTTGATGGCCTTCTTCACCAGGTTTTCTGAAACGGCCCATTCTTTGGCCAGTTTCGCAGCGGTCAACAGTTCCTCTGCCATGATGATCCTCCTTTGATCTGGCGTCCTGAAAAAGATAAGGTTTTTTTATTAGAAAGCAATGAAAATGTCTAAGGCCTTGGCGGCGGGTCCGGGTGGCGGTCCTGTTTAGTGCCTAGGCATTGAGTATCGACGCGGCGGTGCGCTGAAAGGGATTCATTTTCTTGCTGGCTTTTAATGCGAACGGCAATTTTCATTTTGGTTTTCACGCTTAAAATGTGTATTTTTGAATCACCTTTTCTGAATCATCTTTCATCTATCAGCGCTTAGGAGATGTGTTGCATGAAAGTTCTTGTTCTCAACTGCGGAAGCTCCTCGATCAAATTTCAGCTCATTGAAATGGATACCGAAGAGGTGCTGGCGAAAGGGCAGACTGAAAAAATCGGTTCTCAGGAAGCGATCTTTACCTACAAGCCCAAGGGCAAAGAAAAAATCGTTCGCACTCAACCCATCGTATCCCATGACGTCGCCATTGAGGTGGTGTTGCGATCGCTCATGGATCCGAGCGAAGGGGTGCTCAAGTCCAAGACCGAGATAGGCGGCATCGGCCACCGGCTGGTGCACGGCGGGGAGGAATTTGTCGATTCGGTACTCATCGACGAGGAGGTGAAGGCGGGTGTGCGCCGCTGCATCCAGTTTGCGCCGTTGCACAATCCGCACAACCTGCGCGGTGTGGAAGCCTGTGAACAGCTGTTGCCCGGCATCCCCCAGGTCGGTGTTTTCGATACGGCGTTTCATCACACTCTTCCGCCGCAGGCTTACATCTATGCGCTGCCGATGAAATTTTATCGTGAACACAAGATCCGGCGTTATGGCTTTCACGGCACCTCGCATGCGTATGTGGCGCGCAAGGCCGCCGAATACGTCGGCAAGCCGGTTGAATCCCTGAAGATCATCACCTGCCATCTGGGCAACGGCGCCAGCATCACGGCGGTGGACGGCGGCCATTCGGTGGAGACGAGCATGGGCTTTACGCCGCTGGAGGGGTTGATCATGGGCACGCGCTGCGGCGACATCGATCCGGCGCTGATCCCGCACATCGCTGATCTGGAGAAACTGACGTTGGCGCAAGTGGATGCGCTGCTCAATAAAAAGAGCGGCATGCTGGGCCTGACCGAAAAGACCAATGATTTCCGCGAGATCGAGGAGGCGGCTGAAGCAGGCGATCAGCAGTCGATCCTGGCGTTGGAGACTTTTTGTCATCGGTTGAAGAAATACATCGGCGCTTATACGGCGGTGCTGGGGGGATTGGACATTCTGGTGTTTACTGCCGGCATCGGCGAGCATTCCCCCCTGGTGCGTGCGGCCAGTGTGAAGAACCTGGAGTATCTGGGCATCAGCGTCGATGAGGTGAAGAACCAGGCCAACGCGTTTGATATCGGCACCGGCCGGGTTAAAGTGCTGGTGATCCCGACCAATGAAGAACTGGCGATTGCGCGCGATACCTTGAGGATTTTAAAGGAGCATGTAAGCTAGTCGGTTTTTATTCTGTCATCGCGAGCGAAGGCACCATTCCGGTCAAGTCCACACATCTTCGTTGAAGCGAAGTAATCCCCATTCAAAGGGCACTATTTAAAATCCCTCGTGGCGATTTTGTCTCTTGTTTATTTTACATAATAGTTTTTTTTATCCATACGTTGGGAGACCAACAATGGAAAAGTACTATTATGTCTATATTATGACCAACCAGTATAACACTGTGCTTTACACCGGGGTAACCAACAGCCTGGTTAAGCGAGTGTATCAGCACAAAAATAAAATAAACAAAGGATTTACTCAAAGGTACAATGTGGACAAGCTGGTTTATTTTGAAGTATTTCAAGATATCTATGCAGCTATTCATCGCGAGAAGCAGATAAAAGCTGGGTCGCGACAGAAAAAGATCGACTTGGTCTGCTCCATGAATCTGAATCGGAATGATCTGTCAGCAGATTTTTAATGGGCCTTATTTCTACTGCAGGCAAAAAGTATGACAAAGCCCCTGTTTCAACCAACTGAAACAGGGGCTTTTTTTCGGATCGTCACCATCCCCGCACAGGTTTTACCCTTGCGGTTCCCGCCGCTCCGTTCTTACGGACGGGCTTATTTCGTCAAAATCATCTTTTGCGTTTGCGAAAAATCATCCGTCTTGAGCCGATACAGGTACACTTACCGTCCCAAATCGCGCGATACACGCCGGCCGCCTGTCGGCCATGCATCAGCACGGCCACCTGCTGTCCCAACGCGTTGAACACCGTCAGCTCCACCTGACTGTCGCGAGGCAGTTGATAATGAATAGCCGTGGAGGTGTTGAACGGATTGGGATAATTCTGCATCAATTGAAAGGTCTCGGGTTGGGCGGCCTGCAACTGGCGTTCGACCTTGGTGGTTCCCGCGGATCTGCTGACGATGATATTGTCGAGTAGAACCTGATCCTTGGCCGAGGCGCTGCTCGGGCTGAGCAGGCCGAAGAGGGTAAAAGTGCCGTTGACCCTGGGCTGCGGATCCTGCCCCTCCAGCAGCCAGGCTTCCGGCTCATCCGCCATTTCGCCTTCCCAGATTTTAGCCTTGATCTCTCCGTCTTTCAGATAATACTTGACCCAGTACGGCACATCCAGGGTGAATGAAAAAGCGCCCTGGGCAAAGACGCTGTAGCCGGTGGGATTGAGAATGGCCAGGTCGCCGGCATATTTGCCCAGCATGACCGCGCCCTGCAGTGGACTGATAAACAGCGCATAGCCGGGCGATTCAGTGGGATCCGAGTCCAGGCTGTCGCTGTCGAACTCGAGGCGGGTGGTGCAAAGGAAGAAAGAGCTGGTGATCTTTTTAAAGTTCACCTGAAAGGTGATCACCTGATTCGGATCGCTGTAGTCGTCCTTTTTGATCGCGTCTTTGGTCGCCTGAGTCGGTTTGTTGTTGGCGTCGAACAGAATGGCCGGAACGCCGTTGGTTTCAGCCAGAACCGCGCCCAGCATGCCGCCGTAGCTGCCGGTTTGCAGCAGCAGGCCGCCGTCCTGTTGCTGCACGATGGCGCCGGACAGGCCGTCGCGTTCATCATAATAATTCCAGCCGACATTTTCCCGCGCCGGCACGTCGCTGTCGCTAAAGGTGTCCCGCCACAGCTCATCACCCTCTTTAAAGACGTGAATGTTGTCGATCACCAGCTGGTCTTTGGCCGAGGCGTTGCTGGGATTGAGCAGGCCGAACAGAGTGAAATGACCCTCGACCCGCGGATCCGGATCCGTGCCCTCCATGAGCCATTCTGCCGGTTCGTCGGTCATCTCGCCTTCCCAAACTTTGGCCTTCATGTCGCCTTCATTCAGGTACAGCCGGATCCAATAGTTGACATCCAGGGCAAAGCTAAAACCGCCCTGCGCCAGGGCGGTCCACCCGGTTGGGTTAAGGATGGCCAGATCGCCCTGGTATTTGCCCAGCATCATCGTGCTCTGCAAGGGGCTGATGAACAGCGCATAGCCGGGCGATTCCGTGGGATCAGAATCGAGGCTGTCGCTGTCAAAGGTCATACGGGTGGAGAGGACGAAAAAAGATCCGGTAATCTTTTTGAAATTAATCTGAAATACGATAGACTGATTCGGATAGCTGTAATAATCTTTTTTGATGGCGTTTTTGGTCGAGTCGGTCAGTTTGCCGGTATCCGTATACTTGATCTCCGGCAGGCCGTTGGTTTCTGCCAGCACAACGCCGAGCATGCCGCCATAGCTGCCGGTTTGCATGAACAGGGCGCCTTCGCGCTGTTCCACAATCGCCCCGGACAATCCGTCCGCCTCGCTGTAGTATTGCCAGCCCACCTGTTTTTGCAGTTTGACATCGTCATCGTCAAACGCGTCATACCACAGCAGCTGCCCCTGGCCAAAGGCCAGCATAGGGATGAGCAGGATGATGAAACACAGTAGCCGTTGTCGCATGGATGGTTCCTCCTGTTTGTTGGGTTAGAATGAAAAGGTGATGGAAAAACGGTGAATATCTTCGAAATAATCGGCGCTGCCATAGGCATAATCGAAAGAACCCTGCAGGCCGGATACATTGAATTCAGTGCCCACTCCGGCGGTCAGGGATTCAACCTCATGATTGAATTTATAGCCGGCGCGCAGGCAGTATTTTTTCAGGTAGCTGAACTCGGCGCCGAGGTGGACCCGTTCGGTATGATCGTTGGGATGCAGGGCATCCAACGAGACGAGCAGTCCTAGTGATTTATCGCTTTCCATGAATAGATCGGTCACATCCATCGCCAGCCCCATGCGCAGCACCATCGGCGTCTGAAATTCTTCATTCCAATACTTCATGTCGCGGGAAAAATTCTGCATGGCCATGGCAAAGGTCAGGCTTTTCCAGCCCACGTTGTAATAGGTGCCGATGTCCAGCCCCCAATCGTTGAGCTTCCAGTCCTTTTCATTGCGCGTACGGATCTTTTCGCCGGTCTCCGGGTCCTCATATTCGCTGACCACATAGGATGCACGGCCCAATCGTTCATGCAGCCGTTTGACCTTGACGCCGAGGCTGAACTTGTCGTTGATGCGGCGGGCATAGGCCAAACCGATCGCATAATCCTCCACGCCGATGTCCCCGGTCAGGACAAAACCGCGATAGTCCACGGACTTGTCCACCACGCGGGTGCCGATGATCTCTCCATAGTCCATATAGGTGATGTCCAGGGCAAAGGTCCCCCAATTGCCAAAGGAGGCGGCCAGGGCTGTGCCATAGACTTTGGTGTCAATCAACCAATCCACCTGATTCACCGCCAGGGAGAAACGTTCAATATCCGCCAGGACCGCCGGATTGTGCCAGAGCCCGTTGATGCCGCGGGTGATGGCCGTGCCGGCGTCGCCCATGGCGGTTTCGCG
>JAKJDB010000240.1 GCA_022706175.1 Candidatus Zhuqueibacterota bacterium
CCACTGCGGCGGCGCAAAAACCCGTTTTCCGTCCGGGGTCACTGTGCGCGGAAGATGGACGTTGTCCACCGTCTCAGCGGCCAGAGCATCGTACTGCCGGGCGCTCAGAGTCAACTGACGGTCGACAAGTTGAACCATCGAGACCCTGCAACCGATGCAGCCCATCGACCACAGGAACAGCACTCCTCCACAAACCTTGGAATGGCGCATAGGATGCCAGCCTTACTCTTGATTCCACAACCGGTCAAAAACGGGTTGTCATCAGCAGCGAGCGATGGGTTTCATATATTTCCTGCCAGCGGTCCGTGTCCTGCGGCATAAAGGTTTTAACCTGAAACGACCGTGCGATCAGGTCACGGCCCTGTTGCAGCGATCCGATCACTTTTTTGGCCATGGCCTGCACGATGACATTGCCCAGAGCCGTGGCTTCCACCGGCCCGGCCAACACCGGCAGCCCGGTGGCGTTGGCGGCGAATTGATTCAGCAGATCGTTCTGCGAGCCGCCTCCGACGATATGCAGCGCGTCCAATTTGACGCCGCGCATTCTCTCGATCTGCTCGAGGACAAAACGGTATTTCAGCGCCAGGCCTTCAAAAATAGTGCGGACCATCTGACCCTGATCTTGGGGCTCGGGTTGACCGCTGTCGCGGCAGAACGACAGGATGGCTTGCGGCATGTCCGCCGGATTGAGAAAGCGGGCGTCATCCGGATTGATCACTGCCAGGAACGGTTTAGCCGCCTGCGCCATGGCGATCAAGCGATCATAACTCTGCTTTTCTCCCTCTCTTTCCCATCGCGTCCGGCATTGCTCGAACAGCCACATGCCCATGACGTTGCGCAAAAAGCGGATGGTGTTCTGCACACCCCCTTCATTGGTAAAGCCTGCGGCATAAGAGTGCTCATCGATGATCGGCTCATCATTCTCCACCCCGATCAGAGACCAGGTGCCGGAGCTGAGATAGCCCCAACGGCCGGCCTTGGCCGGCACGGCAGCGACCGCGCTGGCGGTATCATGTCCGGCCGTGGCGATGACATCCACGGGCGGCAGATCGGTCTCCGCCTGCACGTCCGCACTCAATCTGCCGATGGGCGTGCCCGGTTCGATAATCGGAAGAAAGAGATGCTCTGGAATGGATAGCTTTTTCAGCAGCAGGGATTCCCAATTCCGCGTACGGGCGTTGAGCAGTTGCGAGGTAGAGGCGACGGAGTATTCGCAGGTCATTTCACCGGTCATCAGATAATTGAACAGGTCCGGCATGAACAACAGCCGGTCCGCCGCCTCCAGCAGGGGATGGCGCTCCTGCACCATGCTCAGCAGTTGATAGATGGTGTTGAAACTCATGAACTGAATGCCGGTCCGGCGATAGATCTCCTCCTGCGGCAGCAAGGTGAACGCCGCATCCATCATGCCTTCCGTGCGGCTGTCGCGGTAGGTGACCGGATTGCCCAACAGTGTGTGGTTCCTGGCGACCAGGCCGAAATCGACGCCCCAGGTATCCACGCCGATGGCCTGGAGGTCGCGATGACCGGCCCGGCCGGCGGCGGCCAACCCTTTTTTCAATTCATTGAAAAGAAACGCCAGGTCCCAATAATAATGGTTCAGCATTCTAATTTGCGGATTGCCGAACCGATGCAGCTCTTGCAGGGTGATGGTTTCATTCACCGTGGCTAGAATCGCCCGACCGCTGCTGGCGCCAAAATCCAAAGCTAAAAATTTTGCATCAGCCATGCTCCATCCTCATCTCTTTCAGCACTGCCTGGGTATGCGGCTGCGCCCTGCTACGGTCGATACAGACGGCTCGTGGCTAAAGGCGCAGAGGCGCGGCATGGATCTGAGCCGCGCGTCAGCCGGTCACTTTAATTGATTCAATACCGCGCGGGTGACTTGCGCGATCATCGCCTCCTTGTCCGGGGACAGGGGCGCAGCGGCCTGCGCCGGGCCGGCGTCGGCGGATGGAACCTGACACGACTTTTCCGTTTCGCATGTTTTGCAATCCCCGGCGGCCGTGATGCCGAAGCGTTTGCGCAACTCGTAGAGCTTTTCCACCTGCTGTGTGTTGAGCACATGCACGCTGCCCACCTGCATGGCCACAAACGCGATATGGGCAAAGTGCTCCAGCGTCTCCATCTTGTGGTAGGCGTTTAACAGATCTTTGCCGATGGTCAGAGCGCCGTGGTTGGCCAGCAGAAACGCATCGTGATCTTTGACGTACGGCAGAACCGGCTCGAAAAATTCAGCGGTCCCCGGCGTACCATAGGCGATCAACGGAATGCTGCCCAGCGCCACCACCACCTCCGGCAGGACGCACTGGTCCAGGGGGATTCCTGCCACGGCAAAGCCGGTGGCATGAATCGGATGTGCATGACAGACGCTGTTCACGTCCGGCCGCTCTTTGTACATCCGCAGATGCATAAAGACTTCGGAGGAAGGCTTTTTGCTGCCCGATAGGACGTTGCCGTCAAAATCGACGAGGATGATATCCTCGACTTTCATAAAGCCCTTGCTCACTCCGGTGGGAGTGATCAGCACGCGTTTATCGTCCACCCGCACGCTGATGTTCCCATCATTGGAGGCCACATAGCCGCGGTTGTATACGCGCCGGCCGATTTCAACGATATCCCTTTTTAAAGCATGAATCGAGTTCTGCACGATATCGCCTCCGGCTATTTATCGGACTTGCCGGGCAGCAGCATCTCAACATCCTGATGAGGTCTCGGGATGACATGGACGGAGATCAACTCGCCCACTTTTTCGGCTGCCGCTGCGCCCGCATCCGTGGCCGCTTTGACCGCGCCCACATCGCCGCGCACCAGCACGGTGACCAGACCGCCGCCGATCGCCACTTTGCCGATCATCTTGACATTGGCCGCTTTCACCATCGCATCAGCCGCCTCAACGGCGCCGACAAACCCTTTAGTCTCGATCATGCCCAACGCTTCTTGTGCCATGGTACAACTCCTTTCACACGGTTCATTGCTTTTTGGTTGAAAATGGAAACACCCTCTATGTCAGATATTCTGTTTTCCGAGTCTCCGGACCGTTGTGCCTCGTCGTCTCTGTGTCGGCACGGCGCCGAAACTTTGCACGGCTGCTGAAAAAAAGACCCGCCCTGTCCAGTTTTCCCAAAGATCTTGAGCAAAGAGGCAAAAGAACTATTTGCTCCCGTCTTTGATTAAAAGGCCATAACTATTTTCCGCGGTCATGCCCGCGGCGTTGGCCTCATCCGTATCGATGTGCATGTACAGGTTCAGCTTCTCTCCAACACGGATGGCCACATGGTTAAACGTCACGCTCATCTCGCCCACGGTGCGGATGCTCACCTGATCGCCGTGACGCACGCCGAACTTTTGCGCGATCTCCGGATTCATGTGGATATGCCGCATGGCGCGGATGGCGCCCTCTTCCAAATACAGCGCGCCCTTGGGGCCGACGATGGTGAAAGGCGCCGAGCCCTGCGTATTGCCCGACATGCGATGCGGCAGCTTCATGCCCAGATAGACTCCGTCGGAATAGGCGAGCTCCAGCTGCGTCGCTTTGCGGATATCCCCCAGAATGCGCACTTTTTCGAACACCCGCCGGTTGGGACCGACCACCGTAACCGTCTCATGGGCGGCAAACTCACCGGGCTGCGGCAGATCTTTCAGTTTGGTCAGCCGCGCGTCGGGACCAAACAGCTTTTCCAGATGTTCCTGAGTGATGTGCAGGTGACGGGCGGAGATGCCGATGGGAATGCGCAGCGGATCCTGTTCCTGCAGCACCGAGTCGATCACCTCACGGACGATCTTTTCAACCTGTTTGGCCAGTTCGTCCTGCTGTAAAGCCATATGCAAAACCTTCCCGATGGGTTAAATGTAATTTTGATAAAGTTGTTGAGCCGGAGCTGGAATAACGACCTTGTTCACCAGCAGTCCCTTTTCCGCCACCACCGCGGCGCCGGCTTCCACCGCAGCCCGTACCGCAGAGACCTGCCCGGTCAGCGTTACAAAAGCCTTGCCGCCCAGCGCCATGGCCAGGCGGATCTCCAGCAGAGTCACATCCGCCGACTTGGCCGCGGCATCAGCCGCCTCCAGCAGAGAGGCCACGGAAAAGGACTCGATCACGCCCAGACTGCCGGTCTGTGCGCCTTCATGGGAGCCGGCCAAAGCCGGCAACACCGAAGGATGCACGTTGGCGATGACCATGGAATCGATCACCGCCTCAGGCCATTGCTGCTGCCCTGCGGCAATGCTCGCCTGCACCGCTGACACCGATCCATTCACTATGATCATATATTTCCCGGAACAGATGGTCCGGCTGAGCACCAGATCCACATCCGCGGTTTTTAGCAGCGTATCGCAGATGGAAAATCCTGCGGCGATGCTGTTCAGTTCAATCAATCCCAGACTTGTCATGGCTACTTGATTTCCAGGTTAAACGATTCGACAACGAATCCGAATCGTCCGTTGTCATGTTGTCCGAATGGTCACCGCTTCGGTCGTCACCTCGGCGATCACTCCGGAAATGCTTGCATGAACGGCTGCCGCCAATTTACCTTCCGGAATGCGGCCTATGAGCCGGCCTCTTTCCACTTTTTCTCCCACCTTGACCATAGCCTCTGCAGCCACGCCCACATGCTGCTTCAAAGGAATGCGCACTTGTTCCGGATGAGGCGATGTTTCGACGAACTCGGCATGGCTATCATAATCCGTCACCCCGAGACGACGCATGAGTTGTTTGACCGGCACGCGCCGGCTGTCCTTGATACGATGCACGCTCACCTGTTTGGAGCCCTGCCACTTGCCCTGTCCCTTGGCGCGCAGGTCGGTCATGCCGCGCAGACAGGCTTCACGTGGATACAATCCTTCCGGACAAGCGTACAGCGTACAGATGCCGCACTGGCAGCACAGCAGCGCATGTTTATTCCACAACTCGCTCCCCATGGACGTAAAGCCAAGGCTGCGCATGACCAGATGCGGCTGCACGTCATAGCCCAACAGATAGCGCGGGCACAGTTCTGTGCAATAGCTGCACTGGTCGCAGGCGGAGTGACCGATGCGATCCATGACCCTGGGCGGCGTGGTGTAGCGCTGGATCAATCGGTGATTCTCCGGAAGCACGATCAACCCGCCGGTGGTTTTGGTCACCG
>JAKJDB010000241.1 GCA_022706175.1 Candidatus Zhuqueibacterota bacterium
CCGCCATCGGCGGCGTGGTGCACCTGTTTTTCGCTGGCCGGCATCAGGTGCTGCGAATGGAGGTCAACGGACCCACCAGCAACAGCCCGGTCCTCGAATTCGGCCTGGGCTCTTTGACCTGGCTGGACAGTCTGGCCATCTACTGGCCCTCCGGCCGGGTTCAGCGTCGTTACCGCATTGCGGCGGACCAGCGCCTGCAGATCACAGAATCCGACACGGTCAGCGGCCGGGACGTCGCCATCGAGCGCGTCGTGAACCCGCTGCCGCTTGTTTCATCAGGCGAAATCATTCCGGCGGTGGTTTTGAAAAACTATGGCCGTGCGACCGCACAAGATCTGTGGGCCCACTGTCTCATCGATTCGAGCGGCATTACCATCTACAACTGCCTGTTGAACATCGAACAGATGGCGTCCATGGATACGCTCCTGGTCCGGTTTGATCCATGGACTCCGACCCTCCGCAGCGTGTATCTCGTCCATTTCACCATGTATCTGGTCGGAGATCTGCGTCCGGCCAACAACGCACGGACAGCGACCGTGCGCTCGGTCTTTGATCACGACGTCGGCATCCTGAGTGTACATGCGCCGTGCAACGGGGCGATCCCAAGCTATCCAGTAAACCCGGAGATTGAGATCGAAAACGCAGGTCTTTATGCCGCCGGACCTTTCGACGCCGTATGTGAAATAACGAACGAGGACCATACGGTCGTCTATCATAACACCTATATGACGCCAACCATGGCGGCGGGGTCCAAGCGCCTCATCACTTTTGCACCCTGGACGCCGTCCACCCTTGGACCATTCACTTTCCGTTTTGAAATAAATAATTCGCCGGATCAGTTTCCGGCAAACAACAAGGCCTTCTTAACGGCCGTACTAACGACAGAGATCGCAGAGAAAGACCACGCTCAACCCGACCGCTGCCTGATGGCGTCCAATTATCCCAACCCGTTCAACAGCGCCACCACCATCAACGTGAGGGTTCCGGCTGCAGGCCGATTGACCCTGCGGCTGTTCAACAGCGCCGGCCGGCCGGTGTGGGCCTGGCACAGCCAAAGAGTCGAGAAGGGAGAACAGCGTATTTTCTGGAACGGAGAGAATCAGCACTCCGAACCCGCGGCATCGGGGGTCTATGTATATCGTTTCGAGTTTGAGAATGAAAAGGGGATGGAACAAAGCTTTACCGGCAAAATGCTGATGGTGAGATAAGAAGCGGGGACACGCCAGCCGGCTGGCGTGTCATACTTCAGACTATGGTGAAATACGAAAGATAACAAAAAGCGTAACCAGTGCAGCAGCGGTTGGGAATGAAGAGGGGGGCTGCATCTGGTGAACGCTTGAGTTGGCAAGCTGTTAAAACCACGAAGAGCAGAAAGTTCACGAAGATTTTACAAAACGAATCTTCTGATCCCTTCCTTTATAAGCTCGACATGTAAGTTAGTCAACAAGCCGACTGACACCTTGGCCAATTTCATATAGGTTAATACTTGTGCTTCATGAATTGGCAATAATTTATTCACTGATTTTGTCTCAAGAATTAACCTGTTCTCAACAAACAAATCCAGCCGTTATCCGCAATTCAATTGAATGCCTTTGGATGATAAGGGTATGGATTTTAGAACTCGATTCATCCCTCTAAATTTGCCAACCTTCTAACTAAGGAGATTGCTTCAATGTAGATTGATGTCATAGTCATGTCCTGTGGCTACGCTCGCAATGACCCTGCCGAGCGCAGAAGGATCTAACGACGAACAGAAGAAGCAACAGGTTCATACCCCATAAATCGTTAGATCCCTCAGCTCTTATCTTCCAGGATACGCTTTGCCCGCGTGCTCGGCAATATAACGCTCCGCTTCGATCGCAGCCTGACAACCGGTCCCTGCTGCGGTAATCGCCTGACGATACACAGAATCCTGCACATCGCCGCAACCGAATACGCCCGCGACATTGGTATGCATGCGCCGGTCGGTCAGCAGATAGCCGCCCTCATCCAGCTGCAACTTGCCGGCAAACAGATCGGTGTTGGGATGATGGCCGATGAACACAAAGACACCGTCCACCGGAAAATCCGTGGTCGCGCCGGTCTTGACATTCTTCAGCTTTAGCGCGTTCACGGATCCTTGTCCCTTGACCTCTTCCACCACCGAATCCCAAACAAATTCCATTTTTTCGTTGGCCCGAGCGCGCTCCTGCAGAATCGCATCTGCGCGCAAGCGGTCACGACGGTGGATCAGAGTCACTTTGGCGGCAAAGCGGGTGAGAAACAGCCCCTCATCCAACGCGCTGTTGCCGCCGCCGATCACCGCCACATGCTTGCCACTGAAAAAAAAGCCGTCGCAGGTCGCGCAATAGGACACCCCTTTGCCGATGAAGGCGTCTTCACCCGGGACGCCCAGCCGTTTCGGATTTGATCCGGTGGCCACGATCACGGCTTTGGCCTCATAGACCTGGTCCGCGGTTTTCACTTTCTTGATCTCGCCCGCCAGCTCCACCTCGGTGACCACCTCATAGAGCATCTCAGCGCCGAACTTGATCGCCTGCTGTTCCAACAGCTGGTACATCTCAAATCCGCCCAGCCCGTTGGGAAAGCCGGGATAGTTCTCCAGGTCATTGGTCAGGGTCACCTGTCCGCCGCGTTCCATGCCCGAAATCACCAGCGGCTGCAGATTGGCGCGGCCTGCATAAATAGCGGCAGTCAGGCCGGCAGGACCGGACCCGATGATAATTACATTGCGCATGCACTCCTCCAGAATTCGATTCTACTCTTGCCGATAATAAGATGCTGCGAACCGCGGAAAGATTCGCAGCCATTCAAGCGGCCGAGGGTGAACCCTCACACCGGATTATTGCGCTCGATGAAGCGGACCTGCACGGGAAAAGTCCGAGCCAGATGCTCGCCCAACGCACGAATGCCCATGCGCTCTGTGGCATAGTGGCCGGCGGCGATAAAATGAACGGCGTTCTCTTCCGCCAGGTTCATCGTCTCCTCCTTGGCCTCGCCGGTGATAAACGCATCCAGCCCCGCCTCCACGGCATCGCTCAAATCCCTGGCCGCACCTCCGGAGCAGAATCCGATCCGCTGGATCTGTTCCGGCCCGGCGGCGAACACCAGCGCCGAATGTTGAAACACGGCTTCCACCTGTTGCGTCAGCTGCCCGATGGTCAGGCCGGCCACACGGCCCTGCACGCCGACTTCGCCCAGGGGCGTGACCTGTTCCAACCCCAGCGCTCGAGCCGCCAACGCGTTGTTGCCCAGCACCGGATGTTTATCCAGAGCAAGGTGATAACCCAACAGAGTGATGTCGTTCTGTAAAAGTATTTTCAGCCGGCCTTTCAAAGGACCTTGGACCACTCGCGGCTCGCGATCCCAGAACAATCCGTGATGCACGATGATCATGTCCGCCTGCCACTCGACCGCCTGCTGAAACAGCCGGGCACCGGCGGAAACCGCGGTAACGATCTTGTGCACCTGCTCTTTGCCCTCCACTTGCAGACCGGCCGGACTGTAATCCTTCACCTGATCGACCTGCAGATAGTCGTTCACATACTGGATGAGATCATCACGGGGAACCATTTTCATCCGCTTTCGTTTCAGTAGCCATTGATATGCAACACCGACTCCAGGGGGCGCTTGGGTACATGCAGCCGTCCTTGTTCATCGCGGTAATATTTGACCGAGTCGTGTAAAGGTTCTGCCACCGGATCCTCAGCCGGATATCCAAGGGCCAGCAGGGAATCCAGGTCACAGTGTTCCGGAATGGCCAACTCCGCTTTAATGTCCGCGCGATCGATGATGGAACCGATCCAACAGGCGGCAACGCCCTGTTCCAGCGCCGTGAGGATCATGTTTTCCGCTGCCGCGCCCACATCGGCGCTGTACCCTTCTGCGCGAATTTTTTTGTTCACCAGAATCAGAATGAACGCGACAGGCGCCTGATCCACGCCCGGTTTGCCCTGGTCCGGCGGCAGATAGCCGGCCCATCGAGTGCGGTCAAACACATACTGCACGGCCCTGGTCTGTTCGAGGATCATGAACTCCAAGGGCTGCAGATTGGAGGCCGAAGGCGCCAGCCGGCCGGCATCAACGACTTGCTTCAGCGTATCCAGCGCGATCGGCCTTTGCGCAAAACGGCGCACGGTTCGACGTTTACGAATCAAATCATACACGGACATACGACCTCCTGATGACGATAAACCGGCCCCTCCCGTTCCCGCTAATTTAAGGGCTGCAGAATAAAAAACAAAGAGAAAACAGCTGGGCAGGCGGATAAAAGACTTTGTTATTTCTCGATTATGTGATATATTTATTATTGGAATTACGGAGTAGCTATGAAATTGCAGGATCTTCTGTCGGAGCAGGTCATTCGCGTGCCCCTGCACCACACAGAAAAAGAAAAAATCATCGAGGAACTGATCGATCTGATCCATCAGTCCGGCAAAATAAAGGATCGTGACCTGGCCCTTGCCAAAGTGCTGGAGCGCGAACGTGTGATGAGCACCGGCATGGGCGAAGGGGTGGCGATCCCGCACGCCAAAACCGAAGCGGTGGAGGAACTGGCGGCCGCGTTCGGCATCACCCGCCAGGGGGTGGATTTCGCCGCCATGGACGACAAACCGGTACGGCTGATCTTTCTTTTAGTGGGTCCCATGGATCCGACCGGTCCACACCTTCAGGCGCTCAGCCGTATCTCCCGGCTGATGCATCGCAGTGAATTCCGCGACCGATTGGTGGGTTGTCCATCCGCCGCAGCGGTGCTGGAAGCCATTGCATTGGAAGAAAATGATCTCTAACCGTCCCCAGGGCCGGCAAACGTTCACCCCGCAAGAAGAGAAGGTTATGACCAAGTATCAATCGATCACCGGAACGCGCGATGTGCTGCCGGAAGAACAAGCCTATTGGCGTTTCATCGAAAAAAAAATCTATGAGATCACCTCGCTGTTCGGCTATCAGCGGGTGGATCCGCCCATTTTTGAAGAGACCCGTTTATTCATCCGTTCTGTGGGCGAAACCACGGATATCGTCGAAAAAGAGATGTACACCTTCCTCGACAAAGGCGACACATCGCTGACGCTGCGCCCCGAATTCACCGCCGGGTTCATCTGGCTCTATCTGCAGAACGGCAT
>JAKJDB010000242.1 GCA_022706175.1 Candidatus Zhuqueibacterota bacterium
AGAGAAAACCGTGGCGGTGAAAAGTCGAATCACCATCAAACCATTGCCCGGCTACACGGTGGTGGATGAGCTGGCGTTCGATCCGGATTCCGTAACCGTGGCTGGTCCGGCCTCGGTCATCCGCACCATCGACGCGGTGTATACGCAGGAAAAAGTGCTGGAAAAAATAAAACGCCCGGTAGCCGGTGAAATCAAGTTGACCGTTTCGCCGGAACAGCGGATCGAGTTGTCGCGCACGGCCACGGCGTTCAGTCAGGATGTGCAAAAATTGATGGAAAAGCGCATCAGCCGCATTCCGATCCGGGTGATCAACGCGCCGGAGGAGGTCAGCGCTTTTGCTATTCCCGCTACGCTGAGTCTGATTGCAGAAGGCGGCGTTCATCGCATCGCCGCACTGACGGAAAAAGAGATCAACGCCTATATCGATTTTCCTCGCGCAGCGGATCGCGGCGGCGCCGATTACCTGGCTTATGTGGATCCCTTGCCCGGCGTTCGTTTCCGCTCCATCGAACCGAAGCGTTTCAAAGTGATTCTCGAAAGAAAAAATAAATGATCCTGCTGGGCATAGAATCTTCCTGTGATGAGACCTCCGCAGCCGTGACCGATGATCGCCGCATTTTGTCCAATATCATCGCCACACAAAAGATTCACGAAACCTACGGCGGCGTGGTGCCCGAGTTTGCCTCCCGCAGTCATCTCAAACAGCTGGGCGGCCTGGTGCGCCTCGCACTGCAGCAGGCGGGCCGAAGGTTGACGGATGTGGACGCCGTCGCCGTCACCTACGGTCCCGGACTGGCCGGCTCTTTGTTGGTCGGCCTGGGTTTTGCCAAGGGGCTGGCGGTGAGCCTGTGCAAGCCCTTCATCGGCATCAATCATCTCGAAGGCCATTTGCTGGCAACAGAAGAAGAACTGGACCACCCGTATATCTGTCTGCTGGCGTCTGGGGGACACACCCTGCTGATTCTGGTGGAAGGCGCGCTGCGGTACCGTGTGATCGGCCGCACGGTGGACGATGCAGCCGGAGAGGCTTTTGACAAAGTGGCCAAACTGCTCGGCCTCGGTTATCCCGGCGGACCGCTGGTTGAAGCATCGGCCGTGCGCGGCCAAGCCGCGGCGGTGGCGTTTCCGCGCGCTTTGATGGACGAGGGCAATTTGAATTTCAGCTTCAGCGGTCTGAAAACCGCGGTGCTCTATCACTGCCGCACTCTTTCCACCGAGGCGCTGCGTGCAGCGATCCCGGATATCTGCGCCAGTTTTCAGGCAGCGGTCGTCGATGTGTTGATTCATAAAAGCCTGGCCGCACTGCGCCGGCATCAGAGCCGCACACTGGTTCTGGCTGGAGGCGTTGTGCGCAACACGTTTTTACGCAACCAGTTCGAACAGACCTGTCAGCGGGAGCGGATCTCCCTGGTGATTCCGCCGTTCGAGTTGTGTACGGACAATGCCGGCATGATCGCACGGGCCGGCTATGTGCATCTGGCACGCGGGGAGCGCTCGGGCCTGGAGCTGGACGTAGCGCCGAATCTTTCGCTATAACGTTAAGCTGTTTGCGTCACGGACGGCACCTGGACCGTCCGGATGATAGGAGTGTGGGTGGGTGCTTGACTTTCTTTCAAATATCGCCATTACCGTTTCCGGACGCTGGTACCTGTTGACCGCGCTGATCTGGTTGGCTGTTCTCGTATCCCTGTTCATCTATCGTCGTACGAATCCGCTTGTTTCATCTCCCCTGCGCATTCTGCTGATGATCTTGCGTGGTTCAGCCCTGGTGACCCTCCTGCTCGCCCTTTTTGAAACTCAAGTGACCTCCTCCTGGCAAGAGGACGTTCCCCCTTTGATTGCGGTTGCCATCGATCAATCCGCCAGCATGGCTACGGTGGATCAAAAAGGGCCGCGCATCGAGCAGCTGGCCCGGGCGCTGCGTCAGGATCTGCCGCAAGTCTGGACCGGGTCAATGACGCAAAAGTATTTTGCCTTTGACAGCCGGCTGCGGCCGTTGCGGCCGAGCGAATTGGATTCGCTGCGGCCCAGCGGCGACGTCACCGACATCACCTCTGCGCTCGAAACCATCCACAGCACCTTGCGCGAAAAAAATCTGCAAGCCATCCTGCTGTTCACCGACGGCAACTATACCCGCGGCGGCCATCCGAGCCGCTACGCGGCTGAAAGCGGCGTGCCGATCTTTTGCGTCGGCGTGGGTTCCACACAGCCGCCGCCGGATCTATCCATCACCCGCGTGCAGGCCAATTCCTTTGCCTATTCCGGCGAAGAAACCCCTATCCAGATCACCGTCACCGGCACAGACCTGCCAACGGTCCGCGCCGCCGTCCAACTGATCGAAAACGATCAAGTCATCGCCTCCACCACTCTGCAGGCCGCCGGCTCGCCCTTTGAACAGACCGTCACTCTATCATGGACCGCAGGCGGTGAAGGCCGGCACAAGTTGCGCGTACGAGTCTCAGGACAGGCCGAAGAATTGGCCCAGGACAACAACCAGCGGACGGTGTATGTGGATGTGCTGAAATCCCGGCTGCTGATCACCCTGCTGGCCGGCTGCGTGACGCCGGAGATCTCTTTTATCACCAACGCGATCAAGGAGAACTTGCGCTACCGGCTGCAGACTCTGGTGCAGAGAACAGACGGCCGCCTATACGATAGGGACGGTCAGCCGGCCGCCCTGGACAGCCTCGATCACACCGATATTCTCTTCGCAGTGAACTATCCGACCTCGCTTACACCGGACGAAATGATTCATCAGGTGGAAAAAAGCTGGACCACATTCAGCCGGCCGATATTATTCATGGATGGGGCTGAGACAGACTGGAAAAAGTTGGCGCGCTGGCAGCGTTGGCTGGCCATACGAACGGAAACGCTCCAGACGCAACCATTTTCGGCCACTGTATCGCTGACCCAGGAGGGCTCCCAACATCCGATTATGCAGATACCGGGCAGCGGCCCGGTGAGTGCGTCGGCATGGAACTTGCTGCCGCCAATCTGGGTGCATCACCGCATTCAGGGCGTTCGACCGGGCGCACAGGTGCTGGCCATGGCCGCAGGCGATGCCAGCCGGCCCGATGTCCAGCAGCCGCTGATCGTGGTATTCAGCGACGGCATGGTCAACTCAGCCGCCCTGTTGGCCAGCAGCCTGTGGCGATGGGCGCTGATGATGAAAGGCATTAACAATGAGGACGAGCTCTACATGGTGTTCTTCAACAACCTGATCCGCTGGCTGCAGATGGAAAAAAAGAAAGAGCTGGTCAACCTGTCCCTGAGCAAGAGCAGCTATGCTTTCGGCGAGCCGATCCCCATTCAGATCTCAGCGTATGATGTTCGCTTCAACCCTGTCGCGAATGCTTCGGTCTCCCTGTTGATGGAGAAACAGGGGACGTCCATGACCCTTTCCGCCGCTCCGGCGGGTAATGGATTGTACGAGGCGACCTTTCAGCCGGAATCCCCCGGCGAGTATGAGATAAAAGCCGTGGTGCAGAAAGACGGCGCCCTTTTAGGTACTGCGACAAGCCTGTTCTCCGTGGGCGCCTACAACGAAGAGCTCAGTGTTCGCATCTGCCAGCGTCCGCTTCTGCAAGGGCTCGCTGCGGTCTCCGGCGGTCGTTATGTGTCTGCAGACTCGCTGTACTCCCTGCGCGGTCAGTTGCCGGCGCAGTCTCTCAGCCGCGTCCGCAGCCGACGGCTGGACCTGTGGAATCATGGGGCCCTGCTGCTCTTTATCCTGGCCTGCCTCATCGCGGAATGGTGGCTGCGTAAATGGAAAGGCATGGTGTGATGATTGCTTTCTGCGCCGCCCTGCCTTTGCCGCTATATAGAATAGGCCGGTCATGGGGTGCGCCGGGAAACATTTATCTGCGGCTGCGTATAAGAGAGGAACGGCGAGCGGCCTGCGGCTAAACCACAGAACGCCTTTGTCGGCTGTCCGAGCGGAAAAAAAGATTGATAAATACGCGACTACCCGTTAACTTGAGGTTCTCTTGAAATCTTTAACAAAACGATCCCTTCAGCTCCTGTGGCTGCTCCTGGCCGGGTCTGTGTGGAGCCAGGTAACGATGATGGGCGGCAAGGGCCAGTTGCGGCTTTTCGACGCCGAAAACAGCTTTCCGGGGCACCTGTATGTCAACGGACTGTACAGTCTGTTTTTGGAAAAACATGACTATCCCCCTGCCGACGGAGTCGGCGACACCCGCAGTGTGCTGGTCAAGGATAACACCTTCAACCTGAGCCTGACGTTGGGCCTCAGCAAAGGGGTGGAGATCTTTATCCATACTGTGCCCTATCAGGACAATCAAAAGGACCTGTGGGGACCCATCGGAGACACTCGTTGCGGCCTTAAGGTGCATATACCCAACCAGGGGGCGGCGATGCAGCTGGGCATGGCCGGCTATGTGCAGATCCCCACCGCTCCGCATCATCCGATGCCCTACGAGCCCTATGCCGCCGACGCCTTTGGTTGGACCATGCTCGGCATCCTCAGCCTGGACCTGAAAAACACCGGCCAGGCCCTGCCGTTGAAATTCTCGCTGAACCTGGGCTATCGCGATATGGACTGGCGGGATCAGTATTTTTCCGACCAGGAGGATCAGCTGGTCGCCGGCATCGGCTTCAAGTTCCCGATACGATCGTATCAATTTTACTCTGAGGTCACCGGAGACATCTTTATCAACCACTCCGACATCAGCCTGCGGCAGAACTTTATCCGCCTATCTCAAGGCGTTCGCTTTTTGGGATACAAAAATTTTATCTTTGACCTGGCCGGCGACTTTCGTCTCACCGGCTATCGCCCCACCTCGGCGGAAGTGGGGCGCAACGCGCTGCTGCAGCGCTATGCCGATTGGAAAATTCTGCTCGGCGCAAGCTACCGCACCACGCTGTTCACCCGGCTGACGCCGGAGGAAAAAAAGACCCGCGCGCTGCAGGCGGAAGAAAAGAAAAAACTGGACGAGATCCGCAAAAAACGTGAAAAAGTGGCGCAGGAGATGGAAGAGCTCAAGAAAAGCATAGAGAATGAAAAGAAGGAAAAGCAACCTTTCTAACGACACGCCCACGCCCCTCGCCCGGCTGCTGCTGCTGACTTGTGTCCTCGCCGCCGGTGTTCCGG
>JAKJDB010000243.1 GCA_022706175.1 Candidatus Zhuqueibacterota bacterium
CAGCCGCACCCGCCGGGACGTGGGGATCAACACCGTCTGGACGCTGGACCATTTCATAAAATCCGTCGAGGATCTGCAGGCGTTGCTGCAGTTGCCCATGGAAACTCTCAAGGGCACGGCGGATCCTCAACCCATTGTCACGGCTGAACAGGCCCTCGGCGATACCGGCGTGGTGATGATCGATACGCCGGACCCCATCTGTCTGGCTGCCGGGTTGTTCAGCATGGAACTTTTTACCGTCATCGCTCTGACGGAACAGGCGCTGCTGCATCGTCTGTTGGAAAAGCTGGCCGCGTTTTTATATCCCCTGACCGACGCCATTGCCGTTCACCTGCCGGGCCGCCCCTGGCGCATCTATGGCCCCGAGTATGCAGCACCTCCGTTCCTGCCGCCGCAGTTGTTCCGCGATTACGTAGTGCGCTATGATCAACCCCTGATCGATGCCATTCACGCCGGCAACGGCTTTGCGCGGCTGCACGCTCATGGCCGCCTGCGCGAGATCCTCACTGACATTTTGGCCACCGGCTGCGATGGATTGGATCCGATCGAGCCGCCGCCGCAGGGCGATATGGCGCTGCATGAGGTCGTTGCCATCGCCGGCCGGCAGTTGGTGTTGTTTGGCAATCTGGAAGTATCGGATATCGAAAACCTGCCCACGGAACTGTTTAGGAAAAAGGTGGATACTGCGCTGCGCGAAGGCGCCGGCGGTCAGGGGCGCGGATTCGTGCTGATGCCTTCCGCCTGTCCCATCGGCCGTAAACTAAAGACCCGCAGTCTGGAAAATTACCGCTGCATGGTGGAAAGGGCGGAGGCCTTTGCTGTGCCTTGAGCCGGCTGCGTGCGACCGCTGCGGACAGCCACGGCCGAAGGCATCGACAGCAGGAGGGGGAGCACGCGGCAGGCGCGACGGCCGCAGGCGAAAAATCAGCTTGCTTTTAATCTGTGCCCGTTCTAATTTCACTATTGACCATAAAGGAATGTCGAGTGTCCATTCATGCAAAAATCTCCCGGCGCCGGTTTTTTCAGTCCATGGCCGCTCTCTCCGCTCCGGTGCTGATCCCAGGATCCGCCTGGAGCCGGGCTGGCACCGTTCTGCCCAATGATCGCATCACGCTTGGATTCATCGGCGTCGGCAAACAGGGCTATTATCTTTTGCGCGGCTTTTTGCAGCATCGTGCGTGCCGCACCGTTGCGGTGTGCGATGTCGACGCCCTAAAGCTCGCCCGCGCCAAGCGCACGGTTGAAGAGTTCTATGCCAAGGAGAGCGGTCCTAAGGGTTGTCTGGCCTTCACCGATTACCGGGAACTGCTGCAGCGCAGCGACATCGACGCGGTGGTGATCGCCACGCCGGACCACTGGCATGCGCTTCAGGCCATTCAGGCCATGCGCCTGGGCAAGGACGTCTATTGTGAAAAACCGTTGTCCCTTACCATCGGCCAGGCGCGACAGATGGTTGATGAGGCGCGCCGCTGGGGACGGGTGTTTCAAACCGGAAGCATGCAACGGTCCGATGACCGTTTTCGGCATGCCTGCGAACTGGTGCAGAACGGCTACATCGGCCAGGTTAAACACGTGCGCGTCAGCGTGGCCACTGGATTTAAAAATCATCCGATCGATTGCGATCTGCCCGCTGAAAAAATTCCGCCGGAGCTGGATTGGAATCTCTGGCTGGGCCCAGCCCCCTACCGTCCCTTCAATGCTATTCTGGCGCCTCCCATCAGTTTTGACGGCTTTCCCAGTTGGCGTGATTATTACGATTACTCCGGCGGCGGCATGACCGACTGGGGCGCCCATCATTTCGACATCGCTCAGTGGGGATTGGGCATGGATCACAGCGGGCCGGTGGAGATCATTCCACCGGATCAGAAAGAGTTCAAATATCTCACCTATCGCTATGCGACCGGCACGCTGATGACCGCTGATTTTGAAGGTAATGTCATCATCTTCACCGGCACCGAGGGCGTCGTTGAGGTCAATCGCGATTATCTCAAAACACAGCCGGCCCGTCTTGCGGCGGTTCGCATCGGCGCTCATGAAAAACATCTTGCCCGCAGCTCCGATCATGCCGCCGACTGGCTCGACTGCATTCGCACCCGCAACCGGCCGGTGACCGATGTCGAGATCGGCTGCCGTTCGGTGACCGTTTGCCATCTCGGCAATATGGCGGTTCAGCTGAACCATCGGCTGCATTGGGATCCGGTGGCTGAACGGTTTGCTGAAGAGGATGCCAACCGGCTGATCGTACGCGCCATGCGCAGCCCCTGGGACATCTGATTAGAGATATTTTATCAGGAGAGTCTTATGCCGAAATTGTTCATCACCGATGTTCCCAGCGCAGCGGACATCAAAGTCTTCATGACTGATATACGCTCCGACGCAGACATGGTGATCTACGAGACCACGGATGCCTGGGCTGCCACCGAGAGTCCGGTTTGGTGTTATACGGACATTCAGGGCGAGGCGGACAAGGTTATCTGCTTTGTCGAGTCTCAGTGGGAAGCGGACCTGACGGTTTTTAAAACCGATGTCTCATCCGACGCGGGATGGAACAACTCCGGCAAATCCGGTCTACTTTGAGTCCATCCTCAGCCGCCCTTGCGCATTATGAGGGATTTGCACCCTATCGTCCGCGCAACGGATTGTGTGGATTAACATAGAAAGAAACGAAATGCAGCAAGTAATCGGTCGGAGAACTTTTTTCAAGCAGTTGGCCGGCGCCGCCACGGCTCTGGCTGCGCCCCATATCGTTCCTGATACCGCGCTCGGCCGCTCAGGTCACCTTGCCGCGAGTGAGCGCATCACCATGGCGTTTATCGGCATGGGCGGCATGGGGACCGGCGATCTGCGCGCTTTTTTGCAGAAACAGCGCGCTCAGGTGATCGCAGTGTGTGATGTGGATGACGCGAATCTTTATCAGGCGCGCGATCTGGTCAACGCCCATTACGGCACGAACGATTGTCTTGTGTTCAAGGATTTTCGCGCCGTACTGCTCCGGCCGGATATCGATGCCGTCTGCCTGGCGCTGCCGGATCACTGGCATGCGCTGGCCGCTGTGGCCGCTTGCCGCAGCCGCAAAGACATCTATGGGGAAAAGCCGCTGGCCTATACCATCAGCGAAGGACGGGCGATTGTCGACGCGGTTGAAAAGCACGGCACGGTCTGGCAGACCGGCAGCCAGCAGCGGTCGGAGCAGAATTTCCGCTTCGCCTGCGAGTTGGTGCGTAACGGCTATCTCGGGAAAGTGTCTACGGTGCGCGTGGGCCTGCCCTACGGCAGCAGCATTCGTCCCGGCAATTTCAAACCATCGCCGCCGCCGGCTGGTTTTGATTATGATATGTGGCTGGGGCCGGCGCCCGAGGCGCCGTATTGCGAAGGTCGCTGCCATTGGAACTTTCGCTGGATCAGTGATTATGCCGGCGGCCAGTTGACCGATTGGGCAGGCCATCATATCGACATCGCCCAATGGGGAATGAACACCGAGAGCTCGGCGCCCATAGAGATCGAAGGCGTGGGCGAGTGGTCTGACGGGCGCGAAGGGCTTTTCGACGTGATGAACGGCTATGAATTCACCGGCCGATACGCCGAAGGTTTTACCATGATCGTTGCCGACAGCCACAAACACAGGATGGGCGTCCGTTTCGAGGGGGAAGAAGGGTGGATCCATGTTGACCGCGGTTCGATCGAAGCAAATCCATCCTCTCTGCTGCGCATCCGGATCAGGCCTGAAGAGGCCCATCTCTGCGTCAGCACTGATCATCATCAGAATTTTTTGGATTGCGTTCTCAGCCGTAAAAAAACTGTGGCGCCGGTTCAAGCCGCGCATCACTCGATCATGGTCGCCCATCTCGGGCTGGCGGCCATCAAGATGGGACGAAAACTGAGATGGGACAACGTCCGGGAACGATTCATCGATGACCCTCAGGCCGATCGCCTGCTGTCGCGCGCCATGCGCAGTCCCTGGCAACTGTCGTGAATCGGATCCCGCGGATCGCATGAAAGGAGCTGTGTTTCCCCCTATGCTGGAAATGAATAGAAGACAGTTTATCAAGCGCACCACCGCCTCTCTCGCTGCATTTGCAGCGCCAGCCATCGTGCCGGCCACGGTAATGTCCAGAGCCGGTCGTGTGGCGCCCAGCGATAGAATCGTCATGGGCTGCATCGGCGTGGGCTGGCAGGGTACGGACAACATGGTGAATTTTTTGTCCGAACCGGATGTGCAGATCGTTGCGGTCTGCGACCTCGACCGCAACCATTTGGAGAACGCGCGCACGCTGGTGAACAAAAAGTACGAGAACGACGGCTGCGCCGTGTACCATGATTTTCGTGAATTGTTGGCTCGGCCCGACATCGATGCGGTGTCGCTGGGATTACCGGATCACTGGCATGCCATCCCTGTCATCGAAGCGGCCAAGGCGGGCAAAGACTGTTACGGCGAAAAGCCCTTTGCCCACAGTTTGCGCGAAGGCCGCGCCATGGTGGATGCTCTGCAGCGCCATGGCCGGGTGTGGCAAACCGGCAGCTGGCAGCGCTCCGTGGAGCGCTTTCGCTTTGCCTGTGAGCTGGTTTACAACGGCTGCATCGGTAAGGTGCATCATGTGCAGGTGGGACTGCCGGCCGGCTACAGCGATTTCGCCGGCACCTTTGGCAGGGACAACGTGACGCCGCCGCCTGCGGAACTGGACTATGAATTCTGGGTGGGCCCGGCGCCCTATTCGCCCTATGTCGAATCCCGTACGCATAAAAATTGGCGCTGGCATCTGGATTTCGGCGGCGGACAGCTCACCGACTGGATCGGACATCACGGCGATATCGCCCATTGGGGTCTCGGTATGGATTACACCAGTCCCATCGAGATCGAAGGTTTTGGTGAATATCCTGAGCACAAAGTCTACAACACCGCCACTCGCTACCGGATCTCCACCCGCTACGCCAACGGTGTACGCATGACCATCGCCGGCGGCCACAAGGATATTCGCAGCGGCACCAAATGGATCGGCGAGGACGGCTGGGTGTGGGTGGACCGCGGCGGCATCGATGCCCATCCCAAATCCCTGCTCAGCTATCATTTCGGCTCCAATGACCGGCGTCTGTACCGCTC
>JAKJDB010000244.1 GCA_022706175.1 Candidatus Zhuqueibacterota bacterium
CAACTATGCCACCGCCGTGCTGCTCGATGACCTGAAAGAGATCGGCTTCCGCTACGCCATGAAATCCGGAACCACCGTGGGCATCGACGACGTCATCGTGCCGCCGGAGAAGGACGAGTTGCTGGGCCAGGCCTACAAGAGCGTGGAGGCCATTCAGGGCCGTTATGAACGCGGCATCATCACCGACGGCGAGCGCTACAACCAGATCATCGACATCTGGACCCATACCACCAGCAACATCGCGGAAAAGATGTTCGAACGCCTGCGTCAGGACCGCCAGGGATTCAATCCCATCTACATGATGGCCGACTCGGGCGCGCGCGGATCCAAAGAGCAGATCCGCCAGCTGGCCGGCATGCGCGGTCTGATGGCTAAGCCGCAGAAAAAGATGACCGGCTCCATGGGCGAAATCATCGAAAACCCCATCACCGCCAACTTTCGCGAAGGGTTGACGGTGCTTGAATATTTCATCTCCACCCACGGCGCCCGTAAGGGTCTGGCGGACACGGCCCTCAAGACCGCGGACGCCGGCTATCTGACCCGCCGTCTGGTGGACGTGGCTCAGGACATCATCGTCACGGTCAACGATTGCGGCACGATCCTCGGCCTGCGCGTCGGCGACTTGAAAGAGGGCGAAGAGATCATCGAGTCCATGGAAGACCGCATCATCGGTCGCGTGGCGGCGGAAGATGTGTTCGATCCGGAATCCGGCGATGTCATCGTCCAGGCCGGCGCTCTGATCAATGAGGACATCGCCAAGCGCATCGGCGACTCGGGCCTGGAGACGGTGATGATCCGATCCGTGTTGACCTGTGAAGCCCCGCGCGGAATCTGCGCGCTCTGTTACGGCCGCAACCTGGCCACCGGCAAGATGGTCAACATCGGCGAGGCGGTCGGCGTCATGGCCGCGCAATCCATCGGCGAGCCGGGCACCCAGCTGACGCTGCGTACTTTTCACATCGGCGGCACCGCGTCCCGTATCGCCGCTCAGTCGCAAGTGTCGGTCAAACATGAGGGCCGGATCTCTTTCGACAACCTCAAGACCGTGCAGCGCAACGACGACGAGGTCATCTGCATCGGCCGCAACGGCCGCATAAACCTGCTCGATTCGGACAACCGCATCATCGAACGCTTGACCGTACCCTACGGCGCCACGGTGCTGGTAAAGCCCAACGACCATGTGGAAAAGAACCGCATGGTCTTCAAGTGGGACCCGTACACCGCCAGCATCATCAGCACGGTCAGCGGCCGGATCCGCTTCCAGGACATCGTCGAGAATATCACCTATCGGGAAGAGCTGGACGAAACCACGGGCATGCGTCAACGCGTCATCATCGAAACCCGGACGCGCAATCTCAGTCCCACCATTCAGGTGGTCGGCGAGCACGGGGAGGAGTTGTCCTCCTACGTCATTCCGACGCGCGCCCATCTGCTGGTGCACGACAATGATCAGGTCTCTGCGGGCGAAGTGCTGGTCAAGATCCCGCGTGAGATCGCCAAGACGCGCGACATCACCGGCGGTCTGCCGCGTTTGGCCGAGTTGTTTGAGGCCCGGCGTCCCAAGGAGCCGGCCGTGGTCAGCGAGATCGACGGTCTGGTGGAGTTCGGTGAGATGAAGCGCGGCGTGCGCAAGATCATCGTCCGTTCCGAGGACGGTCATGAGGAAAAGTCCTATCTGATCGGCTACGGCAAGCACGTTTTGGTGCACCCGGGCGATTTCGTCCACGCCGGCGAAAAACTCTCCGAAGGCTCGGTGGCGCCGCATGACATTCTGGCGATTATGGGCGCCAACAAGGTGCAGGAGTACCTGGTCAACGAGATTCAGGAAGTCTATCGTCTGCAGGGCGTACGCATCAACGACAAGCACATCGAAGTGATCGTGCGCCAGATGCTGCAAAAGGTCAAGATCGAGGATCCCGGCGACACCCCGTTCCTGGAAGGGGATCAGGTGGACCGGCTCGGGTTTCTGCAGGTCAACGAGCGCACCCGCAATCAGGTTGTGATCTCAGCCAAGGGCGCGAGCAAGTTCCAGGTGGGCGAGTTGGTGGAGGCGGAGGAGTTCCGAAAGGCGGTGAAAAAGATCGAGGCCGCGGGCAAGGAACTGCCGGTCGCCCGGCAGGCGCAGCCGGCCACGTTCCATCCGCTGTTGCTGGGCATCACCAAGGCCTCGCTGACCACCGAGAGCTTTTTCTCAGCCGCGTCGTTCCAGGAGACCACTCGGGTGCTCACGGATGCGGCGGTGGAGGGCAAGGTGGACGAGCTCATGGGCCTCAAGGAGAACGTCATCATGGGTTACCTGATCCCGGCGGGCACCGGTCTGAGCCGGTTTCATCAGCTGAGGGTCTCCGGGCCGCCCATCGACGTGCCGGAGGAGTATCGCCGTGAGATGGAGACGCCGCGCAAGAAAAAGGCGGCTGTGGAGGAGGCTGGGCTGGAGGAGGAGCCGGAAGGCGAAGAACTGGAATAATTTCAACCGTTTTCAATAAAAATACTTGAATTCACGAAATATATTTCTTATATTATCAGGCTATGATAATTTTGGAGGTTGTGTGCCCACAATAAATCAATTGGTCCGTTTGGGACGGAAAAAACTGGAGCGAAAGACCAAAGCGCCAGCGCTGATCGGTTCGCCGCAGCGCCGCGGCGTCTGTACGCGTGTCTACACCACCACGCCGAAAAAGCCCAACTCGGCTCTGCGTAAAGTGGCCCGCGTGCGTTTGACCAACCAATTCGAAGTGACCGCATACATCCCCGGTGAAGGACATAATCTGCAGGAACATTCCATCGTGCTGATCCGCGGCGGCCGCGTCAAGGATCTTCCCGGCGTGCGTTATCATATCATCCGCGGCGTGCTCGACACCAGTGGCGTGGCGGATCGCAAGCAGAGCCGTTCCAAATACGGCGCCAAAGTGAAAAAGTAATCCCGACTAGTAGAGATTGTTGAATGCCCAGAAGAAAACGAGCAGCTAAACGAACGGTCCTGCCGGATCCGAAATACAACAGTATCCTGGTGACCAAATTTATCAACGGCCTGATGCGCCGCGGCAAACGCAGCGTCGCCGAGATGATCTTTTATGATGCCGTTGACCACATCGCTCAAAAGACCGCGAACGACGGCCTGCAGGTGTTTGAGAAAGCCATGCAGAACGTCAAACCGATTCTGGAAGTGCGGTCACGGCGCGTCGGCGGCGCCACCTATCAGGTCCCCGTGGAAATCCGGCATGATCGTCAGCAGGCGCTGGCCATCCGATGGATCATCAGCTATGCCAAGGGACGCAATGAAAAGACCATGTCCGAAAAGCTGGCCTCGGAGCTGATCGCCGCCTCGAAGAATGAGGGCAGCTCGGTCAAAAAACGTGAAGACACCCACAAAATGGCTGATGCCAACAAGGCGTTCGCTCATTTCAAGTGGTAGGAAATAGTATTTAGCCGGTCTTGCAGTCTAACTCCGACCCTTTTGTGCTTAAAGACAGCCGGGCTGGAAAGTGGTTGCAAAGACTTGGCGCCTGATTGCGGCCTTTAACCCGCTGAGCACCATTTGCTTAAAGCGTGCGGTCGACAAAAGCGTCAAGCTCTTTCAACCTTTTGTCGACCCATCGTCCGACCGCCCTGAGGCGGAAGGACATGATAAGCAAATGGTTTTTTTATGTCCAAGCCGACCCAACTAGGAAAGATGCGCAACATCGGCATCATGGCGCACATCGATGCCGGTAAAACCACCACCACCGAGCGCATTCTCTATTACACCGGCAAGGTGCACCGGATCGGCGAGGTGGACGACGGGGCGGCCACCATGGATTGGATGCAGCAGGAGAAAGAACGCTGCATCACCATTACTTCAGCGGCCATCACCTGCTTTTGGAAAAACCATCGCATCAATATTATCGACACACCCGGCCATGTGGATTTTACCGCCGAGGTGGAACGTTCTTTGAGAGTTTTGGATGGCGCGGTCGCCATCTTTTGCGCTGTGGGCGGCGTGGAGCCGCAATCGGAGACGGTCTGGCGTCAGGCGGACAAATACAACGTTCCGCGCATCGCCTATGTCAACAAGATGGACCGTGTGGGTGCGGATTTCGATATGGTGGTGGAACAGATGCGAACCAAACTGGCCTCGCGTCCGGTTCCCATCCAGTACCCAACGGCCGCCGGCGAGTCGTTCCACGCCATCGTCGATTTGGTCACCATGAAATGGCTGGTGTTCGACAACGATGCCTCGGGCAGCACCTGGGAGGAACGCGAGATCCCTGCGGCTGAGATCGAAAAGGCCCAGGCCCTGCGACGGCGAATGATCGAACTGATCTCCGACTATGACGACAGCGTGATGGAGAAATACCTCTCCAATCTGGAGCCGAGCGAAGAGGAGATTCGGCGGGCGTTGCGCGCCGGCACTCTGAAAAGCGGAATCCATCCGGTGCTGTGCGGTTCGTCGGTGAAGAACAAGGGCGTACAGATGCTGCTGGATGCGGTTCTCGCCTATCTACCCAGCCCGCTGGACCGGCTGGAGGTGGAGGGTGAAAATCCCTACACACAAAAGATCGAGCAGCGCAAGCCGTCGTCGGACGAGCCCTTTGCCGCACTGGCGTTCAAAATCATGACCGACCCGTACGTGGGCAAGCTCACCTACTTTCGCGTCTATTCAGGCCGGATCGACAGCGGCGCCACGGTGCTCAACACCTCCACGGAGAAAAAAGAACGCCTCAGCAAGATTCTGCTGATGTCGGCGAACAAACGGGAGGAGATCAACCAGGTCAGCGCCGGCGAAATAGCCGCCGCGGTCGGACTGCGCTCCACCCGCACCGGTGATACGCTCTGCGACCTGAAACACCCGATTATTCTGGAAAAGATGAATTTTCCGATCCCGGTCATCTCCATCGCCATCGAGCCGCGCTCCAAGGCGGATCAGGATCGTATGGTGGTCTCGCTGAACGCGCTGGCGGACGAGGATCCTACCTTTCAGTTTCACACCGATGCGGAGACGGGCCAGATGATCATCGCCGGAATGGGCGAGCTGCATCTGGAGATCCTGGTGGACCGGCTGTTGCGCGATTTCAAGGTCCAGGCGAACGTCGGCAAGCCGCAGGTG
>JAKJDB010000245.1 GCA_022706175.1 Candidatus Zhuqueibacterota bacterium
CAGTATGAGACCTGGCAATCATTTTGAGACAGGCCGGATCACTGACGATCCACCTAGGTTTCAGGTCGCAATCCAGTATGAGACCTGGCAATCATTTTGAGTATAATAGGAAAAATAGTTCAAAAAATCAATAACTTGATAAGATCTTGCCGCTGATCGCCTTGAAAAGGGAGTTAGATATTGTCTATTCTGATAAGGATTTGTTTAAAGAATGGCTGATAAGTACAATAATTTGCCAATTTAGAGCATGGCCGCTAAATTCGATAGGGCTGTGTAAAATGCGTCAATGGCGGTAAGATATAAAAAATAATTGATTAAACATAAAAATCAAATAACTATAATACGGTCCTCATCTGCTTCCCGCCAACCGCGCTTTGTCCCCAAAGATAGAATCCTTTTACTGCAGGCTTGGCAAAGAAAGTATACGCGTAAACTGTCCTTTTTCAAATCGAGAAGCGGTTTGATCTGTTCAAGAAGGGTTTGAAACTGCGCCTTGTTCAGGCAGCATTCGAAAACGCTGTACTGAACCCTCTGACCATAGTCCTGCAGCCGTTTTGCAACGCGCGTGCGTTTTTTATCGTCGATAATATCATAGGAAATCAACAAAAAACGTTTATTGTTCAATGACATAAGGGTGATACCCCCTTCGTTGCCGAATCGCTGCACTCAACCGCTGTACTTGTCGGCGCATCACCTCACGATAGGACTTGTTCTGATCTTCTCTGGCGCGCATCCAAGTTTCATACTGACCAAAGTATTTTTTAAGCGATGCTTCCTTTAAAAGGATTCCCCGTTCTTCGTCCTGTTCAAAATCCGCTGTTTGAAAGATGCGTTTGTTGAACAGTTTCAATGTCAATCGATCAATGATGGGATGGCGAAATTCTTCGATCATGTCCAGCGCCAGGGATGGGCGGCCATAGACAATGCCATGCAAAAAACCGATATAAGGATCAAACCCATGGGCGGTCAACAGGCCGGTCATTTCATTGGTCAACATGGTGTAACCCAGGCTTAATAGGGCATTGACCGGATCTTTGGGCGGTCGACGACTGCGTTGTTCAAAAGTCCATTCCGTGCGGAACAGTTTTCCGAATCCGCGAAAATAGGCCGCCGCTGCAACACCTTCACAGCCGCGCAGGGCGGCAACAGTTTTCTGCTCAGGCAACCGATCGAGGGTTTGCTCCAAAGTCCGCTCCTCGCTCGCCAGATCGCATGCTGGATGATTGCGGCCGTATTTTTTAAGCAAAGCCCGTGCATTTTTTAATTTTGCCTGCACGATCATTCGAACCAATTGCAGCTGAAAGGCCTCATCCAAGTACCGTTCATATTGGGATAAACGCAATAGCACATTCTTCGATTCGGCCGCCGCAAGCCGGCCGCGCAAGCGGCCCGAGATCGAGAAGAAAGCTACGTCGATGCCGCTGTCGAGCAGCAATTCCACCGCCTGCGTTGTCAGCTGCACACGGCCGAATAAGCACAGCCGTTCTATCTTGATCACAGGCCATTGGATTAATTTTTCCCCCTGTTTTTCCACATACAGGGTTCTGCTTTTTTGCCTGACTGTCGCGCCCTGTTCGCAAATGTAGACCGGATTCATAGGCTTAGCGTCACTTGATTTATATTTCAAGAATCCAGGTTGTTTTATCGCTGCGGACTTGTCGTCGTAAACAGCCCCAAGGAGTCGGCAGTTCTACAAGTCCACGTTTTTCAAAAACAATATTCAATTTTTCCTGCAGAGCTTGCAGCCGTTTTTGCACTTTGCGTTCATCCGCTTTAATTTTGAGCAATTGCCGCACCAACAATTCAACGTCCGGCTCCAGGACCTCCGGCGTCGGCTCAGCGCTGTTTGTTGCCGGTTCTTCACGCGCTGGCAGAGTTGTCGCTGGAGCCGGCGTGGGAATCTCTTTGGCTAAAGTCTGGATTGCTTGTCGAGTCAAAAGCTCGGAATATTTACGTTCACCACAGTGCAGCAAGGGTGAAGGATAATTGTTTTCGGATAAAGTAAATTGACAAAAGCATCCGATGGAGGGCGTTATTTCGTGATGCCACTGCCGTATTCTAGGACAGCTGAGCGGATTGCTTTTCAGGCGCAACAACCATCGCTCGGTAATCCTGTGGCTGTAATTGGTGGTTTGCCGCATGACCGCGTGCAGGACCTCTTTTCCCAGTTCTCCCATAAAACCGACCACGCCTAAAAAAGTGAGTCTTTCGACATGGCTGAGGCGACCATCCTTTTGCGCCTTGTCGAATAAAAAATGTAAAACCCTGCATCCTTTGAAAAGTGCCTGTACCTCGGGATGATTCAACGCCTGTTCAGGGTCGGCGTCTTGCGTGTTTTCAAGGCGGCTCCATTGTTGTAGTATTTGATAAAAATGATTTGAGCTGATCTGTTCCAACGATGGCATGGGATAAAGCCAATCGGTATGAGGCCGACCATCCGAATCAAGGAACAGACATCGGCGACCGCTGGCTTGATGCACGCCGAATGGCAGTTTGATAAGACTGCCCATTCCTTTGTCGCCGGTTTCCTTACGTGGCAAGCTTTCTATGTTAACGCCTTCCGGCAGCGGGCCATGCAGACCGGCCAATCGTTTGCAAAAGAGGAGCAAGTCTTTTACCGGAATCGGTTCTGAAAAAAAGTACCATACATGCAGGCCTTTGGCGCCGGAATCTTCCAAATAGCCGGGCAGACCGTGCTGATCCGTTTGCTTTTTCACCTGAAGCGCTGCTCGCAACACCAAATTCATCCAGAGTTGTCGGTCGCTCTCCTTTTTTATAAACTCTGATTGCACCTGTTTGTTCAGGTCGAAATCCAGCACGAGATGAAAGGCCGTCTGATCCGAACGGACTAAATAAAGTCCGAGGGTGTGTTGACCGCGCAGATGACCCGCCCAATCCTCCATTGTGAGGGCGCGGAATTGCGGCGTGTAGCCGATTCTGCCATCGGTGTTCAACCATTGTTTGGCAAATACCCCTTCGCGCCCTTTAAACGTTTGTTGCAGCTGTTCCAGATCCCTTTGTGTAAAAGGATAGTCGGTACGATCGGATTCTGATTTAAAAATAGGATCCTCTGCAATTCGTTGGAGAGATGGATCCAAAGCGATGGCTTGATGAAAGGATTTTAGAGCAGCGCCGGTTAAATGATATTTTTTCAAGGCCATGCCCAGGGCATAGTGGGCGAAGCCGAGCTGCGGTTGAAGCCCCACCGCTTTTTGTAAAAAGCGGATTGCTTTATCCAATTGTCCCTGCCTTAGATAAAGCATGCCCAACCAAAGGGCGGTTTCAGCATGATCCGGGTTTTCTCGCAGCGCGGCAATAAAGACATCTCGTGCTTCAGACTCGAGTCCGAGACACTGGCAAAGAAGTCCCCATTGCCAGTTTATTTCCGCTGATTGAATCGGCTCTTGACAGCCGGCAAGCGCTTCATGCGCTTTGGCAAAATCCCCTTGCTTGATCATCACTGCAGCGCGCAGCAGCGCAGACCCTATCGGTCCATCGACCTGTTCGGCTGGATAGCCGGCGGCTGCGCTTTCCATTAGATTATTGCTGTTGAGATGAAAATAATTCGTCCATCCTCGGATAATTTGGTCTACTTTGTCGTTCATTTTTTCTTTTGTAATGGCATCCGGGTGATCCAGAACGTGGCGGAGATTTTCCTGTAAATGCTGCCACGCTGAGGGAGCCGGCCTTCGCCCCTCAAGATTGAAATGAAAACCGAGAAACACAAAACCTTTTTCGATTTTTCCTGCAAAGGTCTTTTTTAAATTCAGTGCCAAATGGACCTGTTTTAATCCGTCTTGAATTCGAGCAGCCGCTTCCGACTTTGTTGTTTCTTCCGAGGCAAGTACGAGGAGGTTGTCGCTGTAGCGGATATAGTTCCACTGATCCGACTGCACCAGCGCATCAAATTCGTTGAGATAAATATTCGAAAGAAGAGGAGAGAGAATCATCCCTTGAGGTATTCCCAGCCCGGAGGAGGTTTCCAACGCCAGCACCGGCTTGAGGATGAGCTCAATCAACGTGTCTTCGTCGAACTGGCGAGCCAGGAATGATTGTAAAAGCCGGCGGTCGATGGTGTCAAAAAAATTTTCAATGTCGGCGCTGAAAAACCAGGTCCGTCCTTTTTTAATCCACCGTTCCACCTTATCAGCGGCTTTGCTCGCTGATTTTCCGCTCCGATAGGCATAGGAACAAGACAGCAATTTTTTGTCCACTACCGGTTGAATAATCTGCAGAAGAGCATATTGTACCAATCGGTCCCGTAGCGCCGGTATATGCAGTGTGCGCGTCTTGTTGCCTTTAGTATGAGTAAAGGTCAGCAAGGGCAGCGGTTCATACGACCGATCGGCCACCATCTGCCGAACCAGACAAAGATTCGATTCAAGATTTGCAGCAAACTCGTCGACGGTTATCCGATCGATCCCCGGCGCCCCCATGTTGGCGCGTAAACGTTGCCAGGCCAGGGTGAAATTGCGCTTCTCGATAACCTGACGCCAGAGAGAATCGCCTTTCATGGTCTCTCCTGTTATGGATTTTGCGATCCATCTATTTAGGGGCTGATCAGATATTTGCCCATTCCAAAGCTGGTGTTTTTGCCGATGTGAAGGTATTCTCCCAAACGGAGCAGAGGCAGGAAGAGGGCAAAATTTCCCTGCAGGCGGATCTCCCCGACCAATCCTCCCAACTGCATTCGACGTTGTTGCCGGTTAGAATAACGCTCCCAGTCCCACCAGCGTAATTGCGAGGAGAGCGTACGGATGCAGGACGCTTGCTGAAGAATGGCCGAATAATCCAGCAACCATTTCTGCGGCGTATGAATCTCGGCCAACAGGGAAGCCCGCCGCAACAGGTTTCGAAACAGAAGCGAAAAAGAGAGCTCCTGGCACAACTTGCCCATTTCCGTGATTCGCAAGGGTGTGGATATAGTCAGGGAGAGTGCATCCGGGATAAAATCAGCGACAAAATCAGGCGGCTGCCGCAGCCAGGGTTGGTTCTTCAATATTCCGTCGGCAGCGGAATAGATCTCCTGATCCTGCTCATTATGCACGCTGAGCAAGGAGAACTTGCCGCGCTGTCTGCCTAA
>JAKJDB010000246.1 GCA_022706175.1 Candidatus Zhuqueibacterota bacterium
CCAGGAGACCGATCACACCCGCCAGGCGGAGATCCTCGCCGAGTCCCATGTGCCGGACCTGTTCAATGTGCGGAAAATCTATCTGATGGATTATCCGGTGGTCCGGACCGTCAGCGTTTCCGGCGTCACCAAACCCCAGGCCAACGAAGCGCTCATCGATCAGATCAATCAGGGTACGCTGATCCTTAATTTTATCGGCCATGGCAACGACGAACTGTGGACCCACGAACAGGTGCTGTATGCGCCCACGGATTTCCATCGCATTCAGAATCAGAGGCGTTTGCCTTTGTGGGTGGCCGCCACCTGCGAATTCGCCTATTGGGATCAGCCGGACAAGCAGAGTTTTGCGGAACGAATTCAAAACGCAGCCGAACGCGGCGCCATCGCCATGGTCGCCTCATCCCGGGTGGCTTTCTCCTACGACAATGCCAGCTTTAATTACCAGCTGTTCGACATACTTTTTAATCCCTATGTGGCCGGCGGAAAAATTTTGCGCATCGGCGATGCGGTGATGATCGCTAAAAACAACACCTACAACGATTACAACAGCGAGAAATATGCGGTCCTGGGCGATCCGGCCCTGCGTTTGGGAGCGCCGACCAGCCGGGCCAAGATCGAGCGGATTACGCCCGACAGTCTGCAGGCGTTGCGCCGGGTGCGTGTGTCCGGCTATATCGAAAAGGATGCAGGCGTCTGGAACGATTTCAACGGCAAGCTGCTGCTGCGCGTCGTGGACGCCAAGAGACAGCGCATCTATGAGACCTCCGCCGGTCTCAAAGTTTATTATGTGCTGCCGGGCAACAGCGTGTTTCGCGGCGTGACGGAGATCAACAACGGCCGCTTCAACATGGAATTCATCGTGCCCAAAGACATCTCGTACGGCGGCGAGGACGGCAGGCTCTCCCTGTATTTCTGGAACGACGCATCTGAAGGCACGGGCCACTATGAAAAGTTGCCGGTCGGCGGCACGGCGGTGAACCTTATCGATCACGATGGGCCGGAGATCGCCATCAAGTTCGGCCAGGAGGATTTCGCCTCCGGCGATTTCACCAAACCGGATCCGCTGCTGAATGTGGAGATCAGCGATTCTTTGAGCGGCGTCAATATCGCCGGCGACATCGGCCATCAGATCAGCATGGTCCTGGACGACGATCAGGCGGCTGCCAAGGATATGACGCAGTTTTTCGAGTACCATTCGGGAAGCTTTACCAGCGGCGTACTGAAATATCAACTCACCGGTCTGACGCAGGGACTGCACACGCTGCAGATCAAGGCCTGGGACAATTCCAACAATTCGAGCATGGTGGAAACGGTCTTTCAGGTGGTGGCCGATTCGGTTCTCACCGTGCGCAACTTGCTCAACTATCCCAATCCCATGACCGCTCACACCCAGTTCAGCTTTGAATTGAGCAACGAGGCCCGGGTGACGCTCAAGATTTTTTCAGTCGCCGGCAGGTTGCTGAAAAAGTTCGAGCCCATGCTCGCAACCGTGGGGTTTAACCAAATTTCGGAGAGCTGGGACGGCCGGGATGAGGACGGCGATCTGCTGGCCAACGGCGTTTATCTGTACCGCCTGGAAGCAGTGCGGGAGAATGCCAAAGTGGAAAAGATCGGCAAAGTGGTGATTGCCAGGTGAGAGGCTTTTGCCCAGGCGATGCGGTACAACCGATGGATGGGTGAAATGGGGCAAATGCGGCCGGCGCCGCTGCTCGCTCAGGTCAAATCGTTCGCCAGCTGAACCCATTCAGCGACGGTAAGGTCTTCGGGCCTGCGCGTCAGATCCCAGCGGGATATTTTTTCCACCTCAAATGTTTTTAACGTGGAACGCAGCATCTTTCTGCGCTGATTGAAGGCTGTGCGCACCAGCCGGCGGAACAGCGCATCCTCTTTGATCGTCGACGCAGCGGTCTTGTCAAACGTCCAGCGCACCAGGCAGGAATCCACGCGGGGTTTTGGACGGAACACCGCAGCGGGCACCGACCGCAGCAACTCCACCCGCGCATAGGCCTGGCTGAACACCGCAAGGATACCGTACTCTTTGCTGTTCGGTTCAGCGACGATGCGCTGCCCCACCTCTTTTTGCATCAACAGCGTCATGTCCCGTATAGGGCCGGGATGATCCAGCACATGAAAGATGATCGGTGTGGTGATATAGTAGGGGATGTTGCCGATCACCCGGGCGGCCTCTGTGCCGCACAGCGCGATCAGATCGGTCTTTAAAATGTCGGCCTGGATGATCTCCACATTGCCGGCGCCGCTGAAGGTGCGCTGCAGCTGAGCGGCCAGGTCCTGATCGATCTCGATGGCCCACAGTTTGCGCACCAGCGGCTGAATCCGCTCGGTGAGCAATCCGGTGCCCGGACCGATTTCAATCACCGCGTCCTCCGCCCGCAGGTCCAACGCCTCCACCAGCCGGCTCAGCTGATTGGGATCGATGAGAAAATTCTGCCCCAGGCTTTTTTTGGCATGATGCAAAGAGCGATGCACGGTCACTTGGTTTCGCCCGCCTCCCCATGGATGTCAGACGGTGGTCGGTTGAAGCCGAACAGCGCGCAGGCGTTTTCACTGGTAGCGCGGGCGATCTCATCGAACGACAGCCCTTTGAGCTCGGCGATTTTTTGCGCCACATGCTGTACATAGGCCGGCTCATTGCGCCTGCCGCGATGGGGAACCGGCGCCATATAGGGACAATCGGTCTCCAGCAGCATGCGATGCAGTGGAACGCGTGCCGCCACCTCGGCCATGGCGGCGTTCTTAAACGTCACAACGCCGGTGAAGGAGAGATGAAATCCCAGGGCCATCACCTCCTCCGCCATAGACAGATCGCCGGGAAAACAGTGGAACACCCCGCGCCAACGGCTGCGGCTCTTCTCCCGCAACAGGCGCAGGATATCCGCATCCGCCTCGCGGGTGTGGATGATCAACGGCTTGCCTGTCTCCAGCGACCAATCCAGAAAGGTGCGCAGATAGCGGCGCTGCAGTTCGGCCGGCGACAGGTTACGGTAGTAATCCAACCCCACTTCGCCGATCGCCTTGACGCGGGGATGATGCACCAGTTCGTGCAGCTGTTCCAGATCGCCCTCCTGAATCCGGGTTACGTCATGCGGGTGAACGCCCGCCGCGGCATAGACCGAGGGAAACGTCTCCGCCACGGCGATGTTTCTGCGGCTGGTGGCGAGATCGATGCCGATGGACAGGATGATTTTGACCTCTGCCTCGGACGCGCGTTGGATGACCTGCTCGCGATCCGCGTCAAATTGTGAGAAATCCAGATGGGCGTGGGTGTCGACCAGCCACGGCCTCATTTCACTCTCGCCCCGCACTGAACCGGCCGGTCCGGCGTCAGCACGGCCAGCTGCCCGGTTTCGTCCTCGGCCGCCAGCAGCATGCCGTTGGATTCCAGCCCGCGGATTTTTGCCGGTTGCAGGTTGGCCACCACCACGATGGTCTTGCCGATCAACTGCTCCGGCGCATAGTGTTTGGCGATGCCGGCCACGATCTGGCGTTTTTCCTCGCCCAGCTGAATCTCCAGGCGCAGCAGTTTGTCCGCTTTTTCCACTTTTTCCGCTTTCAGCACCTGCGCCAGACGCAGCTGCACACGGCTGAAATCATCGTAGGAGATTTTCGCCGGCTCAGCGGGCGTTTCTGTGGTCGCGACGGCCGGGATTCGGTTCTTCGAGGCCGCGGCCAGACGGTCGATCTCGGGTTGGATCTGTTTGTCTTCGATTTTACTAAACAAGATTTGCTCCTGTCCTAAGCGATGTCCTGGTTTCAATGTCAGACTGCCGGCCTCATCCCAGGATTGCTCGTGCACGCTGCCGGTGTGGCCGAGCATGGCCCAGGTCTTTTCCGCGGAGAATGGCAGTACCGGCTCCATGAGAACGGCAAGGGTCTGCACGGCATGCAGGCAAAGGTTGATGGTGGTGGCGCACTGACTGCGATTGGTTTTCAGCGTGGCCCAGGGCTGCTGATCGTTAAAGTATTTGTTGGCGAAACGGGCGACATCCATCAAAGCGGTGAGGCCGCGGCGCAGCTCATAGCGCTCGAAAAGGTCGCCGATCTCCACCGGCGCTTTTTCCAACACGTGGATCATGGCGCGGTCCAGATCGTTGAGTTCGCCGGCGGCAGGTACGCCGTTGAATTGCCGCTTGGCAAACGTCAAAGTGCGATTGATCAAATTGCCGAGAATATCCGCGAGTTCGGAATTGTTGCGCTGTTGAAATTCCGTCCAGGTGAAATCCGCGTCCTTGTTTTCCGGTGCGATGGACGCTAAATAGTAACGCAGCGGATCCGGAGGAAATTTCTCCAAATAGTCGCCCAGCCACACGGCATAGTTTCGGCTGGTGGAGAGCTTTTCGCCCTGGAGATTGAGAAACTCATTGGCCGGAATGTCGGCTGGTAAAATCAGATCTCCATGCGCCATGATCATCGCCGGCCAGATGATGGCGTGAAAGACGATGTTGTCTTTGCCGATAAAATGGACCAGCTTGGTACGGCTGTCCATCCAATACTCTTTCCATTTATCCGGTTGACCGATGCGCTCCGCCCATTCTTTGGTAGCCGAGATGTAGCCGATGGGCGCCTCGAACCAGACATAGATCATCTTATCCTCATACCCGGCTGCCGGCGCTTGAATGCCCCATTTCAGATCGCGCGTCACCGCCCGTTCGCCCAGTCCTTCCTTGAACCAGCCGCGGCAATAGTTGAGTACGTTTTCTTTCCAGTCCTTCTTATCCGCCAGCCAGTTTTCCAGCTTGGCCTGAAAATCACCCAGCTTGAAGAAAAGATGCCGGGTGTCTTTGAGCATCGGCGTGTGGCCGCACACTTTGCAATAGGGTTTGATCAGCTCGGTCTGTTCGAGCGAACTGCCGCATTTTTCACACTGATCGCCGCGCGCACCCGGCTGCTGGCAGCGCGGACACACGCCTTCCACAAACCGGTCAGCAAGGAATCGGGAGCAGGTCTCGCAGTAGAACTGCTGCACGGTGCGTTCCACCAGAACATTTTTATCGTATAGATTCTGAAAAAACGCCTGGCTGGTCTTGTGATGCAGCGGTCTGGAGGT
>JAKJDB010000247.1 GCA_022706175.1 Candidatus Zhuqueibacterota bacterium
CATGGAACAACCCGGCTGCTGCAGTGAAAAAATAGTAGAGGAGGGAATGAGACTAAATTTAAAGAGCCCGATATAGAATGTCAAGCGCTTTTTGCGCCGAGTTATTGATGGAAACCGGCGAGCCGGTCGCGTAAAAAAAGGCGGGCACGGTGCAGATTGGACTTGACCGCCGGCAGACTCATGCGCAGCATTTTGGCGATCTCTTTCAAAGAATAGCCGTCGATGTCCTTCAGGACAAAAACCGAGCGGAATTTGTCCGGCAGATCGGCGATGGCCTGTTCCATGGCTTTGCGCAGTTCATCATTCATCGCCGCCTGCAACGGATTATTGCCCACAGAAAGATTGAAAGATTCCATGGCCGCCTGGCTGACATGCCCCTCAGCGTTCTCGAGGGATTGAGGTCGCCGTTTATTGCCGCGCAGGCGCATCAGAGCGTAATTGGTGGCGATGCGGTAGATCCAGGTCGACAACGACGACTGCGCTTTGAACTCGGGAAGGGCCTGCAGCACTTTTAAAAAAGTCTCCTGCAGCACGCACTCGGCTTCCACCGGATCCGCCAGCAGCCGCAAAGCGGTATTGTACACCAGCCGTTCGTTCTCTTTGACGATTTGCGCCAGCGCTTTCTGATCGCCGGCGACGGCAGCGGACACCAGCTCTTTTTCGCCGGCCTTGATTTTATCCAGCTCTTCGATAGCCAGGGATTGATCCTGAAATGTTCAACCGGTCGTGTTATCCATGATGCATCATTCAATTAATATACAGAAGAAATAGCACATTTCAAAGGTTTTCATCGCCGCCGGGGCCGGCGGCAGCGGGCACCACTCCGCCATCATGAAAAACCCCCTGAGAAAGAGAACTTCTCAGGGGGGCTAGGTCCGTGAGCTCAAGCCGTCTATCAGACAGCGGCAGGCGTCAGATGTTTGTTAAGGACTTTAACGATCTGGTCTCTGGGCACAGCGCCGACCACGGTGTCGACGATGCGGCCGCCCTTAAACACCAACAGGGTGGGAATGCTGCTGATGCTGTACTGCTCAGCTACCGTGGGATTGTCGTCCACGTTGACTTTACCCACTTTGATGCGGCCGGCAAATTCATGGGCCACGCTCTCCACCACCGGCGCCACAAACCGGCAGGGCATGCACCATTCCGCCCAAAAGTCCACCAGCACCGGCTTATCCGACTGTAAGACTTCGGCGTTAAAAGTGGCATCCGTGATCTCAATAACTGATTTACTCATGGTCTGTCCTTTCCGCCTTTGGCCCTCGGATCTCAAACTCTGTGGTAATCCTGGCGGTCTTCTTGAGCATGGCGGAAACAGAGCAGTACTTGGTCTCCGAAAGTTCGATGGCCTTTTCCACCGCCTCCCGCGGAATGGCGTCGCCATAAAAGATGAACCGGATGCGGATGCCGGTGAACACTTTGGGATGTTCCTCGCTGCGTTCCGCCTCAAGGTGCACTTCAAAGCCATCCAACACGATTCTTTTTTTCTGCAGGATGGTGAGCACATCCATGGCGGTGCAACCGCCCAGGCCCATCAGCACCAGTTCCATCGGACGTGCGCCTTCATCGTTGCCCCCGGCCGGGCCGGCGGCATCCATGATCACCATGTGCTGCGAGTCAGCGGTGGCCGTCAATGTCAGGCCGTGACTCTGTTTGATTTGCACATGCATATCGTTTCTCTCGCCGGCGATTATTTTTTCAACAGCGTCTGAATGTCGTTTTCAAACACGGAACGATCCTGATAGCCCACATACTTTTTGTACACGCCGCCTTTTTTATCGAGCACCAGGGTGGTGGGAATGCCCTGAATCGGACCATAAGTCCTAAGCAGCTCTTCGGTCGCCTGTACATTGATATAGTTCACGCCGTTGTCCTTGATGAACTTGATCACTGCGTCTTTGCCTTCGCGTCCGATGGCCGCGCCGATGATCTCCAGCCCCTTGCCCTTGTAGGTTTTATAGAGATCGATAAAATGTGGGATCTCCATGCGGCAGGGCGGGCACCAGGTGTCCCAGATGTCAAGAATCACCACTTTGCCGCGAAAGTCCTCCAGGGTCACGGTTTTGCCTTCCATGGTCTGCAGCTTCATTTTAGCGTCGCCGGCTTTGGCCGAGGCGTTTTCTTTCTGTCCGCAGGCAGTGATGGTAAACAGAGCCAGCATCAGGGTCCAGGCGATCTTTTTCATGCATCCTCCAGAAATCGGTTTTTACCATTCTTGTCAAATGTTTGACGAATGAGGTCGTTCATGTTTTGCCGCAGCAGGTTTCGAGCCATGGGACTTTTGCAGGCTTTGCCGAACTCGGCATAAATCTGCTGGCTCAGCATCAGCGCCACCTCACGGCTCCGGCACGCGCGGATGCGCAACATCAGGTCGCCGAACTGCTTTAGCTTTTCGTTCATCATGCAAATTAGATGCGGATTGACGGAAAAGGATTCACCGCTGCACGGCCGGCGCAATTTCCTCACAGTATTCTCTTGACATTGTATGATGATTTTACTAAACTTTGATTGCTGATTTCCATTCGTTGAACTCACCTGGGAGAACGGCGGCTCGATGAGGTCTGTAAAGATCGGACTTGTTGTGGCGTTGCTGGCAGGAGCGCTCCCGTTGCCGGCGCAGAAAGCCATCGTGGTCGATCCCAACGAACGTGCGCAATGGCTGGGCGTGCTGCGTGAGATCGGCGAATGGGCCATTGCGGCAGAGATCGGCAGCGGCACGTTGGCGGTACAGGACCGGCGTCGCACATCGATCTTCACCAACAGCAATCTGGCGCGTGTGCTGCTGGCCCTGTATGATCTGACCCAGGAGGAACGTTACAAGACCCACGCCCTCGCCTGGTTCGACCATCTGGTGACCTTGCAGCAGATCACGCTCTCCAGCCGCGGCGATACCGTCGGTTATTGGGGCGACATGTCGCCTGCGGGCAATATCTATCTGGGCGATGCCGGTACCAGTGCCTCTGCGCTGGCCGGCGCGGTGCGCTATACGAAGGACGAGCAGCGTTGCGCCTATCTCAACGCCTTGCAGCGGTATGCGGATTTTGTCCGCTTTGGCTGCCAAAACGATCCACAGGAAAAAAATCGCGGCGGTTCACCCGGTTGGATTCTGACAGACGGCGATGACGCCGGGGCCGTAGGTTGCGGATATTATCGCGGCGAATTGTCCACTGCGCCATACACCATTGCCACCAGCGTCACCGGCGCCGCGTTCTTTTCAGCCTGGTACGAGCTCACGGGCGACAAAGAGTGCCTAGCCATTGCAGAACAGGCAGCCCGATGGCTGCTGAAAAGCCGCAAGTCAGACGGCGAAATCCCCTATCTCTTGCACAACCGAGTGCTCATGCAGTGGCCGCTGGACACCATGGGCTATGTGGGCGAAGGATTGGTCAGCGTCTACCGGCGCAGCGAGAACAGCGAGCTGCGTGACGCGATCGTGCGGGTGATGCAGCGCAGCCTGCAATGGCTGTTGAATCGGCAGGAACGACGTGGCGTTTGGGGCCGCATGCGCAGCGAGGATCAACAGCGCAGCCAGGGCGTACTGACGCTGCTGGTTTGGCATGAATCAGCGGTGGCGGCCGACCCGCGCATCGCCAAGGCCCTGTTCCGCAACCTCCGCTACTTTCTGGATAAAGACAACCGAAAAGCCTTTGGCGTGAATGAATTGCCCATCACCACCGGCTTTGTCGGGCTGGGCATCGCTGAAGCTCTGGAGCCAGGCGTGACCTACCGGATCAAATAACGAAGGTCCGGAGCAGAATGGCCTTCAGCCCATACACCTTTTGCCTCACCGTGGCGACGCTGGTGTGGTTTCTCAGCTCGCCCCTTTTGACTGATAACCCCCAAGGGCCCTTCTTTCGGGCTTCGGAGAAAATAAATGCCGCAGCGGATCATCACTCATAATGATTTTGACGGCCTGGTCAGTGCAGCGATCTGTTCGCATTGTCTGGACATCTCATTTATCGTTTTCACCGGACCGCGCGCGGTCTCTGAAGCGCGCATCTCCATCACCCCAGAGGACGTGGTCTGCGATCTCCCCTATCCGCTGGAGTGCGGCATGTGGTTCGATCATCACGAGGGCAATCTGGAAGAGCTGCGCTATCGCAACATCGATCCGTCGACCGTGGCCGGACGATTCAGCGTCCGCAACTCTTGCGCTCGGGTGGTGTACGAGTATTTCCTCGACCACGACCTGCCGCCTCATTTCAGCGCCATGGTGGACGAGGCCGACGTCATCGACGCGTTTGCCTATCGGAGCATTGCCGATTGGCGCACCCCTACGCCGGGCAAGATCATCGACAGCGCCATCAAGCTGCAGAGCGAGGATCAGGAGGCCAAGCGCCAATTTTTGCGCAGTGTGATCGGCCTGCTCAAAGAACGGCCCCTGGACCAGGTCTGCGAAACCCCGTCGATACAAAAACGATACAAAGCGTTTCTGCAGGAAGAAGAACAGATGTTGGAGCGGGTGCGCCAGGACATCTCCTTTCTGGAGCAGGACGAGGCGCATGCGCTGATTATTCTGGATCTGACGCGTCACAAGCGCAGGCCTACTGTGCTGAAGCACTTGGCCTATCTGCTGCATCCGGAGGCCCTGGCAGTGCTGGAGGTGAAGAACCTGTTCAATCAGGATGTCAAGACCAATGACCTGGCGCTGTCCATGTCTCTGAGCCTGAACGTGACGCCCGATCAGGGCAAGGATCTGGGCGATATCATGAGAAAGCTCAACATCGGCAGCGGACATCCGGGAGCGGCAGCAGGACAGATTCCGTGCCGCTCCAAAGAAGAGATGCAAAAGACCAAAACGATCATGCTGGATAAAATCTATCGAATGTTCTGTTCGCAATCAAGCCTAGAAGCAAGGGACTGAAGCCATGTCACCCAAGAAACAGGAATACGTCGTCGGTATCGATCTCGGCGGCACCAAGATCTATGCTGCCGTTGTGGATCACAAGGGGCGCATTCTCGGTGCAGGCCGAAAACGCACCAAAGCCGAATTAGGATTTGAGACCACCGTGGAACGTATGGCGGTCTG
>JAKJDB010000248.1 GCA_022706175.1 Candidatus Zhuqueibacterota bacterium
CCTCTTCCAACTCGGCGCAGGGATAGGGCACGCCGTAGCGACCGGCGAGAACGGCAAAGGTCTCTGCGCCCGGCAGCAAGGCCTCCAACCGACGGTTGTATTTTTTGACCATGGCCTGACTGGTCCAACAGCCTTCAAAGACAAAATTCAGTTCATCCTCGATCGTATCCAGTGTGGTGGTGTGCGGCCGGATCTGAGCGAAATAGTCGTGGGCGTTGACAAATTGCACCTGCGGATAACCGATAGTGCGGTTTAGCTGCTTCGCCAGCTGTACATCCCGCTCCGTCGGCCCGCCGCCGTGATCGCCGACGCCGTAGCAGCGCAGTGTATTCGCGACGCCGAACTTGGACTCTGTAATCATGGGCAGCCTGCCGATATCCGCAGTGACGCCGCTGTTATACCAGTCCGGCGGACGGTAGGCCAGCACTGTGCTGCCGTCCGGCGAGCGCCAGTAAAACAGCTGCTCCTGCGGCAGCGGGCGAAAGAAAATATAATCGGTGATGCCGCATTTTTTTAAAATCTGCGGCAGGCTGGCGGGGTGGCCGAAGGTGTCGGGCATAAAACCGACGGAAACGTCCACGCCGAATTTTTCTCTAAAATATCTTTTGCCGTACAGGTACTGGCGCACCAGCGATTCGCCTGAGGGCATGTTGTTGTCCGGCTGGCTCCAACTGCCGCCGATGATCTCCCAACGGCCCTGTTGAATGCGCTCTTTGACCTTGGCAAACAATCGCGGTTGCAGTTTTTCCAGCCACACATAGGACTGCGCCTGTCCATGAGTGAAGCGGAATTCAGGATGCTGGTCCATCAGGTTCAGCACCGAAGTAAAGGTGTTGTTGATCACCTCGAGGGTCTCTGGATAACGCCACAGCCACATCAGGTCGATGTGCGCGTTGCCCAGCAGGCTGACGCTGTATTTCTTGAATCGGCCGACGCTCTCTTGGATCCGGGGCATGACAGCGGCCAGCATGTCGGCCGCTTGTTCCGCGCGGCCGCTGCACAGCAGCGCCAGCAGCTGCGCGTCCGTGGCCTGCAGATCGGCCTGCGGAAGATCCGGGAGCGACCGGCTGAACTGTTTGCTGTAAAGATAATCTTCGATCTCTGCGTGATGCACCTGCAGACGCGTCTGCAGCAGCTGGGGCTTTCCGGAATCGATCTCAACCTGCAGGAAATGGGTTCTGCTTTCCGTAGTCTGCGGATGGAAGAGCAGATCGCCGGAATCGCGGCTGAAGCGGGTTATAAGCGACCGGCCATCCGCAGTCACCTGTCCCCAGGAGTCGCCGATATTCGCCATGACCGCCACCCGACAACCGCGCAGAACGTCCGGCAGATGCACGGTTCGTTCAAATGCTCGTGTCCCAGCGCTGCGCCAGCCTTCAAACCGCCAGGGCTGAAACCAGGAGTACATCAGGTCAAACGCTGAGGGCAGAGCGGCGACGAGAAGAAAGGAGCGGTCTCCCTCTTGAATGGTCAGGCTGCAGGATGCGGCTGAACGAATGGCCGCCAGCGGCAGAAGCAGGTCGAGGTAGTGCAGGCTGTCGGCGGACAGCGGTGAAATGATCTGAGCGGAGCCGGGGCCCTCCGGATAGCCGGGTGATTTCAGCTCTGCGGTTTTGCTGTCGCGCCTGGCCAGCAGGCAGAGGCGGGTGGCGATCCACGGCGTGTCCAGGCTGTCCAGAACAAAGCCATCGGATATTCTCAGGCTGTATGGGATGAACGGTGTGCTTTCTGTTGAAACGGCCGGCTGTCCCGCCCGATGATCGATCGTCAATCCCTCGGCGCCCTGAAAGCGGGCGCACACCTGCCAGCCGCCGCTGCCGTTGCTGACCTTGAGCAGTAAAAGGTTCCAGCCGGGCTGAAGCATGACCTGGCTGCTGTCTGAGTCAGCGATCAGGCGGTGAAAGCGATCATGTTGAAACAGGACCGAACCGTTCAGCCAGGCTTTGAGCCCATCATCGCTGGCGCAGAGCAGCAGCGCCGGCTGTTGTTTGCTGGAATGAATCCATGCGGCCGCATAGGCCGCCGCCTCTGCGCGAAATTCAAACGGCAGGTCCGTCCGGTTTAAATCCAGAATGGAACCGCTGTGCCGCCGATGCAGCCAGAACCGGCCCGCATATGCAGCGGCGGGGGCCGGTTTGATCTGTTCCTCGCCCTCTAGATAATCAGTGCTCAGCAACAGGTTTCGATCCGAATGATGAAAAGGTCCCAACACCAGCCAATCCTGGATGTACTCTTGTGCGGCTGTCTGAAACGCACAGCAAAGAGAGATCAAAACGAATAGCCTCTTCATGGTATTATCCTCATTGGATTGAAAGGGAATTCAGCCATGCCGAATCACCCCCGTAAGAATAAAATAATCATTTATGTTTGCAAATCAAGCAAAAACATCATATATTTTTATTGAGAAGGTCTCGAAACCGTATCGCTTGGGATGTGCGTATGAAGCCCGTCAAAACTCTCTCCGCTTTGTTGTTCATGATCCTGGCCGCCGCATCCTGGGCCGACAAACAGTATACTCTTCCCAAAGTATCCATCGAAGCGCAAGTGCTCCCAGACGCCGGTCTGCTGGTTCATGAGAGCCGCACCTATCATTTTTCCGGCTCCTTCAGTTACGCCTATCGCACGTTTCCGAAAAACGACCTCATCCGCTACAGCGGTTTTGAGGTGTGGGAGGGCGAACGGGCTTTTAGCCGCGAGAACTCGAAAGCGCCGTTCACCTATTGCGTCGTCGAGGAAAAGGAACAGTGGAAGGTCACCTGGTATTACAAGAGCCGCAATGAACGCCGGACCTTCACTGTGCGCTATAAAGTAGAGGATCTGATCAGGCGCCATCCGGACGCCGGCGTGCTCTATTACCAGTTCATAGGTTCAGAGTGGAAGCTGAAGCAGAGAGACATTCACCTTGTGGTCAAACCGCCGGCGGAGATGGCAGCCGGCGCGGTGCGCGAATGGGTGCACGGCCCGCTGTCGGCCCAGTCCAGGATCGAAGCGGACGGAACCATCGTGGTTCAGTGCCCCGTATTGCCGGCGCGCACCTATTTGGAACTCCGTGCGCTCTATCCTGTCGACGCCTTTACGGCCGGACCGGTTTTTGATCAGCCGGTGGTGGAAAAAATTCTCCAGGAGGAATCGGCCTGGGCGCAAAAGGCCAATGAACAGCGACAGAAAGAGGCGGCACGCCGGGAAAAACTCGCAGCGATCCGTGACCGGCTCGAGCCGGCTCTGGCGGTGCTGTTTTTTCTTGCCGCAGTGCTCTGGTGGATGATCTATGACCGCTATGGCCGCCGGCCGTTGACCCTGTCCGCCCAGGGCAGCGTCGGCGACATTCCAGATGATACACCGCCGGCGCTGGTAGGTTTTCTGCTCAACTCTCGCATGACGACCTCCCGGGATCTGGCGGCCACGGTGATGGATCTGGCGGCGCGGGGATTGATCACGATCTCTGAACAGTCAGAGTCCAAATCTTTTTTCGGCAAGCCGTATACCAAGACGCGCTATATCCTGCAGCTGAACCGCAAGGCCTGGCAGCAGCGCATGGCGGAGCTGATGCCGTTCGAACAGGCTCTGGTGACCTTTTTCTTCGACGATCTTTTTCCCGGACAGGATTCTTTCGAAATGAGTGCGCTCCGAAAAAAATCCGGCCAGGTTCGCAAGTTTTTCAGCCAATGGCAAAAGATGGTCAAGGAGGCGGCCCTTGAGAAAAACTATTACGAGACATCAAGCACTCGCGGCATGGTCCTGGGTTTGCTGGTGAGCGGAGTGGTGCTTATCCTGGGCGTGATGAGCGTTATCCTGGGACAGCTGTGGGGCATCGCCCTGGTTATAGAGGCCATTGTTTTGTTCGTAGCCTCATTCTTCATTCAACACCGTACGGCTGACGGGGAACGGGCCTTTGTGCGCTGGAAAGCGCTGAAAAGCTATTTGAAGAAATATCAGTTTCGCTCGCTGGATAAAAGCTCTCTGTTGAGCAGGTTGGACCGTTATCTGGTCTATGGTCTGGTGTTCGGGCTGTACAAAAAACACTATCAGCAGTTGACCGCTCCGCTTGGAAGCGGACAGGAGGGGGGCTACCTGCCCTGGTTCGTGGCGCACGGCGGTTCAGGCGGGGTGACGCCCGTTTCTTTCAGCACCTCTTTCAGCACCATGGTGACTTCCATGACCTCTGCCTCTGGCTTCGGCGGCGGTGCTGCGGCCGGCGGAGGCGGCGGCGCCGGCGGCGGAGGCGGCGGCGCCGGTTGATCCGGCAACGGCCTGCGAAACTGAGAGCCGGGGCATTGCGACAGGACCTATTGACCAAGGACATTTAACGATGTAAGGGAAGACGACCATTCAGTGGCAGCAGAATGAATGTATGGGTCCTATACGAATCCAGATTGGGCAATACCGCCCAGTTGGCCGAAGCCATGGCGCAGGCCATGTCGCAATGGGCGCGTGTTCGTCTGCTGACGGTCAACCAGGCGGACACGCCCTCGGGCGTACATCTTTTGCTCATCGGCATTCCCAGCCATCGCCACAGTCGTCCCAACGGCGCGCTGGACTGGGTTCGTCGTCTGCCCTCCGGCGCTTTGACCGGTGTTTGGGTTTCGGTTTTTGAAATTCGTTATGAGCCGTTGCGTTGGCTGCAGGTCTCGCCGACCTGGAAGATCGGCCGAGCGCTGCTGCGCCGAGGCGGCCGTTATGCGGCGCCGCCTGAGTGCTTTTTTCTCGCCGGCCATGAAGGACCGATCGCTGAGGGGGAAATTCAACGGGGCTGCGCCTGGGCCACGCAGATGATCCATAAACTGTCGCCGGTTTCCCCTAAATAAAAGCCCGCTGTCAGGATCATCCTATTCGAGGAGGTACTACCATGCTGAAAGAATTCAAAGAGTTCGCTATGCGAGGCAATGTCATGGACATGGCCGTAGGCATCATTATCGGCGCCGCATTCGGCAGCATCGTCGGCTCTTTGGTGAACGACGTGTTGATGCCGCCCATCGGGCTGCTGCTCGGCAACGTGGACTTTTCGAATCTTTTTCTCGTTCTCAAGC
>JAKJDB010000249.1 GCA_022706175.1 Candidatus Zhuqueibacterota bacterium
GACCGTGGTCAGGGCGTTCTGCACCACCGGCGTAAACTCGGCAAACAGAGCGGCGGAGGTCTTGGTTTTGAGATAGAACGTGGCCGCGCTGTCCGCTCCGCTGAGAATGTTCGCAGCATCGGCAATGGTCATGCTGATGATGGCGTCCTTAAAGATGGGCAGCGCTTTTTTCGAGGCCTCCTCCGCCGCTCGGTTGAGCGACTTTTCAAAATCAGTCACCAGACTGGAAAAACCGGCTTTGTCGAGCGTATTCTTCATCTTGATCGCTTCCAGGGGAAAGGGAATCTTTATTGCGCTGTTCAGATTGAAGCCGTCTGTTTTCGAGGCCAGACCCGTAGAGTTGATCGCTCCGACCACCAACGCCTCTTTTAATCCGGCGATGATCTCTTCCGTCGTGAGACCGCCGCCCGACACCGCAGAGCCGAGCTGCGGAAGGATCGCCGCCATCTCGGCGCAGCTGATCAGAACCAGAGAGAAAATTGCAAGAACCAAAACGAGCATTTTTTTCATCGAAGGACCCCTTTCTTTTCTGCCGACATCGGTTATGTCCATCTTGCGGAATCGGTGAGCCGGTTTCAGCATCCCCCGTGTTTGGCGCGGGCAAGGTCAAAAGGGGGCTCGGCCACTGATCCATATTATTAAAGGTATGGCTTTCTACCCATGGAATCAAGGTTTTTGCTGACAAATAGCCTGGTAATTTTTGCTGCCGAAAGAGGGCAAGCCTGACACCCCGGCTTTGGCGTCTGTTCTGCGCCGCCGTGAGAGACAAGGTGATCGCCTGCCCGTTTATCGAGTAGTCTGCCATCAGCTGCCGCGATTCGTAGCGCGCGGATTACACTCCGACCGGCCCATGATTGTCTGCAACGGCGTAAACGAAAAAAGAATTTGATAAAAGAAAAATTGTTGTCATATTCGTTTTATCTGTTCCAAACTACCCGAAATACATAAACAGCTGTGACGGCTGCAAGGCCTCTTCTCTTCGGCTCGAGCCATCATCTTTCCCGTGGAGACCATTATGAAAAGCCCCATCTCGCTGCTGCTTTCCGTTCTTTTAGTTCCGCTGTCTCTTTTCGCTCGAATGGTCGAAATAACCAATCCTTCGTTTGAGATTGGCGCCGGCGCTGCGGTGAAAGGCTGGACCCTTTCCGGTGCGCAGGGCGGCGTCGGCGAAAGCCGGCCCTATCATGGTTCCCGCTCATTGTGGATCGCCGGCGATGGCGCCAAGGGCGGCTCCAGCTGGTGGCATTCGTCGGCCCTGGACGTAGAGCCGGGCAAAGCCTACATCCTCTCCTTTCACAGCCGCCGCGATCTCTCTTCACCCGATGGGCACGCTATATCCGGCACCGATCAGTTCAATGTGAATCTCAAGGACTTGACGGATACATGGCAGCCGTACCGGATGGTGGTCTTTGTTCCCCAAAGCAGCACATCTCAGCAGCTGCGCTTTGGACAATTCGAGTCCAAGGACCGTTTCAGCTTTGACGCCGTTCACCTGGCCCCGGCCCAGGCAGTTCACCGTCGCTACGGAGCCGTTGAATTGGGATTAGGGGAACGCATCATCGGCGATCGCTACAATTTTGCACCGCCCATGGCTGAACATCATACTATTTATTTCCGTCCCCTGCGCCATTTTGACGGCCGTTTTGACAGCGACCGCTGCGTTTTTACCGACAACGGCAGCCTGGAGTTTGAGCACATCATCGCCGAACATGCGATTCAATCCGCCCGCCTCTATTTATGGACAACTCATCAGGGGAGCGGCGATCTGCTGGTCGAGATTTGCAACGACAACCGCCGATGGATCTCTCTCGGATATGTCGAACAGGGGCAGAAACAAGCGGTGGCGCTGCCGGATTCGCTGTTTCCTGCAAAAAGCCTTTGCGTCCGTATGAGCGCCAGCACTCAGCCGGACGCCGCCATCGTTCTGAGCGGCTATCGGTTGGAAGCGGTGCTTGACGGCGAGCCCTTGTGCGGCGCCGGCGACACGCGCTATTTTGCGGTGCCGCGGGCGGAAGCGGGCGTCGAGTTGGCTGTGGACTGTCCCGGGCTTTTTGATCCCTCCCTGGCTCGAGAGGGACTTACGCTCAGGGTGATGAAGCAGGGCAGGGAGCTGTCCGGGGATCTGCGAGTGCTCGATAACGGCAAAGAAATAGCCAGCGGCAAACTTGGCACAGCGATCAACAGCCCTACCGGCGCCGGCGCCCGCGACCTGGTGCTGGAGAGCCGGGCGGCGACGCTCACGGTTCCCATGGAAATTGCAGAGTATTACAACAACAACTATGGTGAAATGCTGGATGGATCAGGCGTCTGGTGCGCATCGTCCGGATGGAAGATTCCTAAAAGCCGGGAGCTGCCGGCCCAAAAAGCAAAGGAGCTGCATGTCGAATTAGCGCGCAATGAAGCGGAGGCTGTGCAGCTGATCATGCATCCGTCCCGTCCGATCAGCGATTTCACCCTTACCGTCGGCAAGCTGCAGAATCAAGCCGGCGATGTGCTGGCGCCTGAAAGCGTGCAGATTCTCCAGGTGGCCTATGTGCCGGTGACTCTGCCCACAGACCCCAGCGGCGTAGCGGCCCTGTGGCCCGATCCACTGCCGCCGGTGACCGCACCGCTGACTCTTTCCGCCAACGAAAACCAGCCGTTCTGGGTGCGGGTCAAGACAACCGTGAACACAGCGCCCGGCCTGTACAGAGGGATGATTCAGCTCGCCGGCCGTGACTATCACAAAAGAATCCCCCTTACTGTGCGCGTGTATCGTTTCGCTCTTCCGGATCGAATGACCTGCACCTCTGCCCTGGGCTGCAATGTGGAGCGCGCTTTTCAATACCACGGCGCGGTCGCTGAGCAGGACCAACGCAGAGTGCTGGACCTCTATCTGCAGGCTTTGTCGGATCATCATATCACGCCCTATCATCCCGCGCCTCTGGACCCATTCCAGGTGACCTGGCCCGATGTCAAACCCGGCGACCAGCCGATCCCCGACGATTTATCCGTGCGCATCGACTGGACGGGGTGGGACCAGGCCATGCAAAAGCGTATGACACATATCATATCAGCAGCTTTTTGCTTCCCATCCAGGGCATGGGCGGCGGCACTTTTTATTCGCGCACCGAACCGTCGCTGCTGGGCTTTGGCGAAGAGACGGAGGTGTATCAGACGCTGTTTAGGAATTACTGCAGAACCGTCCAAGACCATCTTTTAGAAAAAGGCTGGCTGCAAAATGCCTATGTGTACTGGTTCGATGAACCGGACCCGAAGGATTACCCGTTCGTTATGAACGGATTCAATCGAATCAAAGCGGCTGCGCCGGGCATTCCGCGTATGCTCACCGAAGAAATTCAAGCGGAGCTCATCGGCGGACCAAACATCTGGTGTCCCATCTCGCCGGAGCTCAAGCCGGAACAGACTCGGGAGCGGCAAAAGCACGGAGAAAAAATCTGGTGGTATGTCTGCACTGGACCCAAGGCGCCCTACGCCACTCTGTTTATCGATCACCCAGCCACCGAGCTGCGGGTGTGGTTGTGGCAAACCTGGGAAAGAGAGGTGCAGGGGATTCTGATCTGGGAAACCCTGCTCTGGACGTCGCCTACCGCCTATCCGGATCCCAATGTGCCGCAAAATCCCTATGAGGATCCCATGGGTTGGGAATATGGCTACGGCGGCGAGCCTGGCATGCGTCGTCCCTGGGGCAACGGCGACGGACGGTTCCTCTATCCGCCCCTGGCCGCAGCCAACGGACGGCCCAATGCGCCGGTCTTTGACCCGCCGGTGGACTGCATTCGCATCGAGATGCTGCGCGACGGCATCGAGGATTATGAATATCTGGCCATGCTGCGTAGAGCCTTGACCGCGGAAGGTAAGGGCCTCGGCATCGAGCAACGTCGGTCTTTTGAAAAATTGCTGCAGGTTCCGGACGACATCAGTGCCTCCATGACTCAGTTTACCAAGGATCCAAAGCCCATTGAACTCCACCGCCGCCGTCTGGCGGCTGCTTTGGAGACATTGTACTGAGAAGCTGTTGTCAACGAAAGAAAAACTGAGGGGACTTCAATTTTACTGGAGGCAAAAACCTGATTGCATTTATTTTCTTGAGATAGGGCTCCGGCACTGCTCTGCACAAACAGTTGAGACGTTGCACGGCCGGCTCTTTCCAAGCCGGCTGCAGTGATTATTGGATTTTATTTTACAGATTAATGCATTTTCTGTATAATAAAAATAAGGATCGATCGATGAAACCGTTCGGTTTGCTTTTATGCGCTCTTTTGCTGGGTCTGGAATCAGCGGCCGCACAACCGGCCAAACGATTTGTCCCCTGGGCCCAAGTGCGGGAAAACGGCCATCATCTGTGTCCTCTGTGCGGTCAGATCTACGTGCCCAAAGATTTTACAAAATTCGATCCCAAACTTTCCTTGTCGGAATGGCATGACAACAATCTGGATAGTCTATACTTCTGGAAGCAGGTCGCCGATATCTCTGATGAAGAGCTGGCACGCTCATTGACAACCGGGCCGCGCTCAACAGCCAGAGCAACCATAGAAGCCATGCTGGCGCATAAAAAAAGCCGCGGATACCGAGCGCTATTTACATTGCAGCGATGCAAGCGGACGATCGTTCATGACCGGCGATGAATTCCGCAGTTGGCTGTGGGCGGATACGAACCGGGTGCGGCAGACAGTGCATAACGCAGATGAATTGCTCTCTTTACGGATTCCTTACGGCAGCCGAACTTTCAGCTTTCAGGATTCCATTGATTTCGATTTTCCCTTTGGCGAATCGAGCAAATACGGTTTCCATTATTGGTCCTGGTCCACCCCTCTGCTGCACGCCTGGCTTTACCAGGCCGACGAACGATATCCCGCGTTTTTCCAAAAGACCTTTACCACTTGGTACCATCATAGAAACAAGATCAAAAACTCTCTTCCACAGTTCGATGTGGTCTGGTATGAGCTGGGCCTCGGCGTTCGCCTGCCGTCTTTGATTGACTTTTTCCGCCTTTGGCAGGATGCTTCGGTTCTGGATGTAAACA
>JAKJDB010000250.1 GCA_022706175.1 Candidatus Zhuqueibacterota bacterium
CCGCCACAAAGATCACGGCGCCGAATCGCTGCAACTGGTAGGCGGACTGCATGGCGATGATCAGTCCGACGATGAAAGAGATGGTGACGACGATGGGCAACGAGGCTACGCCGATCAGGACCATCTGCTCAAAGGCCGCACCCCAGCGAATGGCGCGTCCCTGCCACGGATCGACCAGCATGCCGCGCAGCGTCGCCCGGGTGAATTGCCCCAGGCGGCCCAATCCACCGACCAAGGTGAAAGTCCTGCGTCCCACCGCCCCCGCTATCTCGGCCCATGGCCTCAAGCGCCGACCTGCAGATCTGCCGCGTTCAACTGATGATGGATTTCGAACACTTTGTCCAATCGGGTCAGGTGAAAAACCTCGCGCACCTCATCCCCCATCCCTACCAGCACCATCCGCCCGCCGTAGCGGTTGATCTGCTGCAGGGTCTCGATAAACGTCGCCACTCCGGAACTGTCGATATAGGTCACGTCGGATAAATGGACGATGAGAAGCGGCTTGCGCTGCTCGGTCTGCTTCATCAACAGGGTGCGCACCTGCGGTGAAGAATACAAATCGATTTCTCCACCGATATGAACAAAGGTGACATCATCCTTTTCCGTGATCTTGACATCCAAGTTCACACCTTCTTCTCCCTCGGTAAAACCTTGGTCATCACCAAACGATTGCCGATATCCGGCAAATGGCTGTAGGCGACCTCATCCATGACGCTGCGGATGATGTACATCCCCAGGCCGCCCGGACGGATCTCCTCCAACGGTCGCGGTTTGATCGATTCGATCTTTGCCGGTTCTCCATAATCCTGAACAGTCACTTCCAGATGGGTTTCGCTGATTTTAAGAAGAACGAGGATCGGCAGCCCGGCGCGGTTTTTATACGCATGCTTGATCACGTTGGTGCATGCTTCATCCACCGCCAGGGTGATTTTGCTGCAGTCCACTTTGGCAAAACCGGCCAGGCCGCACATCTGCTGCACCGCGGCGCGCAGCACGCGCAGCATCTCCGGGTTGCTGGTCAAATGGAGTTCAATCGTCTTTGCCTGCACGTTTTTCCTGCCCAGAACCTTTCCAATGAAAGACCAGAGCCGTGATATCATCGTGTTGAGAGACATGCTGAACGTGTTCCATGACCTGATTGATTATCGTTTCCAGCAGGGCGTTTGCCCCTCCCCTGCTCGCGAGCGTCCCATCAATATCCGGCATGCCGAACGATCGGCCCGCCGCATCCCGGGCCTCCACAATGCCATCCGTACACAACAAGAGAAAATCACCCGGAACGAGCTGCACCTGCCGTGTGTCATACGGTTGTCCCTTGAGGATGCCCAGCGGTATGCCCAGCGAATTGTTCAGCCAGTGCTTCTGTCCACGAGACGGCGAGATGTGCAGAACCGGCAAATGCCCGGCATTGGCCAAAGAGGCCGTGCCGCGTTCCACATCGATGATCAGAACCTGCATAGTGACAAACAGACCGTTGCGGCTGCGCTCACACAGGCCCTCGTTGAGGTTGCGCAGCAGATCGCCGGGGTCCTGACTCCTCTGCGCCAGAAACCGCACATCGCTCATCAATCGGGCCATATACAGCGCCGCCGGAACGCCTTTGCCGGATACATCTCCGATCAGCAGCCCCACCCTGCCGCCGTCCAACTCCATTGCATCGTAAAAATCTCCCCCGACAGCCGTAGCTTGCAAGTTTCGTGCCGCAAGCTCAAAATGGACGCCGGGGCCGCCCGGTAGAACCTGCGGCATGAAGCTCTGTTGAATAATTTTAGCAGAATCAAGCTGTTGCTGCATTCGACTCTGCTGCAGGGCCATCTGGTGCATGCGGGCATTTTCAATAGCCAGGGCCACATGACGGCAAAAAGCGATGAACAGCTCCTGGTCAAGTTCGTCGAATTGTTCCCCATCGGTACGGTTGATCACTTCTGCAACGCCGATGATCCGGTCCTTGACCCGCAGCGGCGCTGCCAGAATGGAACGGGTGCGGAATCCCGATTGCTGGTCGATCTGACGAAAAAAACGGGGGTCACGGGCGACATCCGGCACCAGCAAAGGTTGATCCTCCGCCCACACCCAACCGGCTACACCCTGTCCTTTCTCCAGACACAGCACCTGCGCCACCTGATCGCCGACCTCCCCCAACGCCAGCTTGCACTCGAGACGATCGGTCTCCGGATTGATCAGCATCACCGAACTGGCTTCCGCATGCATGACGCTCTGCGCCTTTTCCATCACATGGCCCAGCACCTCCTCCAGATCCAGCGTAGAGTTGATGAGAGCGCTGACCTCCATCAAACTGGAGAGACGAGTGATGCGCGCCTCCAGGCCGCGAATCCGGTCTTCAAGGGATGCTTGCTCCTCAGGTCCCATAAGGCTCTCTAATGCGCCTCCAGCCAATTAGCGCCGACGCCCAGTTCCACTTTGATCGGCGTTTCCAGCGTCATCGCATGTTCCATCTCACGGCGGACCAGTTCCTCAACCTCCGCCAGTTCATCGCGGGGTACCTCAAAGATCAGCTCATCATGCACCTGGAGAATCATCCGCGCGCGGAACGCTTTCTGCAGCAGCCGGTCGATGCGGATCATCGCCACTTTGATCAGATCCGCCGCGCTGCCCTGAATCGGCGTGTTGATGGCCGTGCGTTCGGCGAATTCGCGCATGCGCCGGTTTTCGTGATGGATCTCGGGCAGGTATCGACGCCGGTTCAGCAGCGTGGTCACATAGCCGTCGACACGCGCCTTGCGAACCGTTTCAGTCATGTATTCCTGCACGCGCGGATAATGAAGAAAATAAGCTTGAATGAAATTCTCCGCCTCTGCATTCGGAATGGCGAGCCGCTGCGCCAGGCCGTACACGCCCATGCCGTACATGATGCCGAAATTAACCTCCTTGGCTTTGCGGCGCATGTCCGCGGTCACGGCTTCCGGCTCGACCTTGAAGATGAGCGAAGCGGTGCGCGTGTGCACGTCTTCGCCCTGCAAAAAAGAACGACGCAGAGTTTCGTCGCCGGACAGATGGGCCATAATGCGCAGCTCGATCTGCGAGTAATCCGCATCCAGGAGCACATGATCATCATCCGCGGTGATAAACGCCCGCCGGATGCGCCGGCCGACCTCGGTGCGTACCGGAATATTCTGCAAATTGGGTTCACTGGAGGAAAGCCGGCCCGTCGCCGCCACGGTCTGGTTGAAGGAGGTGTGCAACCGGCCGGTGCGGGGATTGATCAGCCGCGGCAATGCGTCCACATAGGTCGATTTGAGTTTGGCGAGCTGCCGATAGTCCAGCAGAGCGGCCGGCAGCGGATGATCCTTGGCCAGTTCCTCCAGGACCGATACGTCGGTGGAATAGCCGGTCTTGGTGCGCCGGCTGGTGGGCAGCTTGAGCTGATCAAAAAGTATCACCGCCAGCTGTTTCGGCGAATTGATGTTGAATTTAGTCTCAGCCATCTGGTAGATCCTGGCCTCGATGGCGGCCAGTTCAGTCTCCAATTCGGCGGACATCTCGGCCAGATACTTGACGTCCAGCGCGACACCGGCCTGCTCCAGATGCATCAGCACATGGACCAGCGGCATCTCGACTTCGGTGAACAGCTCGTGCAGATCCATCTCCTGCAGTTTGGGCGCAAGCCGGTTGGCCAACCGCCAGGTCATGTCCGCGTCCTCGCAGGCGTATTCGGAGATCAGGTTCAGCGGCACCTGATCCATGGTGCGCTGGTTTTTACCGCTGCCGATCAACTCTTTAGTCGCGATCTTTTTTTCATCCAGATATTCCAGCGTGACCGCGTCAAGGTTGTGCTGATGGCTGGAGGGGTTGATAAGATAGCTGGCCACCATGGTGTCGCAGACCAGGTTGGCCACAGTGATTCCGGCCTGCTCCAGCACCAGCATGTCATACTTGGCGTTGTGACCGCATTTTTTAATCTTGGGATCCGTTAAAATGGGCTTGAGCGCGGCCAGCACGTAGGCCAGGTCCAGGGGGGTGGAACGCTCGGCCAGGTCGCTGGGCCCCTTGACCGGCACATAATAGGCCGAGCCCTCCTGCCAGGAGAACGACAGTCCGACCAACTCCGCCAGCAGAGGATCCTCGCTGGTGGTCTCGGTATCAAAACTGAAATAGGCTTGTTGGCGCAAGGCCTCGATGAAACGATCGAACTCGGCCCGGCTGGAGAGCAGCACATAATGCCTCTGCAGCGAGGCCGTGCGCGTCTTGAAGCGATCAACCAGCGAAGGGATCTCCATCTCTTTGAAAAAAAGCGCCGCTTGATCGGAGTGTACGGCCGCGGTCCGCAGGTCTTGAATCGTGCAGGAGAGCGGTACATCGCAGTGAATGGTGGCCAGTTGCTGCGACAAACGGGCCGAGTCGGCGCCGGCCAGCAGAGCGGCGCGCGCCCGTTTCTGCGGGATCTGATCCGCCTGTTTCAGGATGGTTTCCAAATCATGGTACTTGCTCAGCAGGTCGAGAGCGGTCACCGGTCCGATGCCCGGAACGCCGGGGATATTGTCCGAGCTGTCGCCGGCCAGCGCCAGATAGTCGATGACCTGGGACGGCCGGACACCTATTTTCTTCACCACCGCAGCGGCATCCAGCCACTCGACGCCTTCACCGCCGGCCTTGGGATGATAGACCACAGTGTGGTCGTTCACCAGTTGCATCATGTCTTTGTCGCCGGTAACCAGAACGGTCTGCAGCCTCTCCCCTTCTGCCTGTCGCGCCAACGTGCCCATGATGTCATCCGCTTCGAAACCAGCCATGGCCAGCAGCGGAACGTTCAACGCCTGCAGCATTTCACGTATGCGCGGCAGCGTCTGCTGCATGTCCTCAGGCATCTCGGTCCGGGTGGCCTTGTATTCGCTGAACAGACGATGACGAAAGGTGGGCTCCGGCGTATCAAAGATAACCGCCAGATACTCCGGCTTTTCCTCATCGAGAATATGCAAAAGCGTGCGGGCAAAGCCGAAAACCGTGCTGACATTCTCCCCCCGCGAGTTCACCAGCGGATTGCGGATAAAGGCGAAATAGGC
>JAKJDB010000002.1 GCA_022706175.1 Candidatus Zhuqueibacterota bacterium
CGTTGTCGCCCAGCTCTTCGTTGATCTTCTCAGCCAAAGCCCTCAGACCGGCGACTACCTCAGGATGCTGCGCCGCCACACCCCGGGTTTCACCCTGATCGTTTTCCAGATCGTAAAGCTCTAGACCGGTCTCTTTCTGAACGTATTTGCCCGGAATCCCGCCGCTGCCGGCCGTCTGGCCTTGCATGGAGCGATAGCGATGGGGAAGATGAAGCTTCCAGCGGCCGCTGCGGACAGCTTGCAGCTGTCGCTCCCAGAAAAAGTACAGGGCTTCATGCGGCGGAGCGGCTGCTGAATCGCCCTTCATGAGCGGCCAGATGCTGCGGCCGTCGATGGGATGAGTGGGCAGCCCGGCGCCGGTGATCTCGGCGATGCTGGGGAAAAGATCGATCGTCATGCACGGCTGCCGGACCACGCTGTGCGCTGGCAAAGTGCCGGGCCAGCGCATGATGCATGGCACGCGGACGCCCCCCTCCCACACCGTTCCCTTGCCTTCGCGCAGCGGTCCGGCTGATCCGCCATGATTGCCATAGGACAGCCAGGGCCCGTTGTCAGAGGAAAAAATCACCAGGGTGTTTTCACTCAGACCGTTACGTTCCAGGGCCTGAAGAATTTCGCCCACCGACCAGTCGATCTCCATGATCACGTCGCCATAGAGCCCCGTTTCGATTTGCCCTTGAACTTGTTCGATACAAAAAGCGGCACATGGGGCATGGAATGGGCGACATAGAGAAAAAAGGGGCGAGCTTTATGGCGGTCGATAAAGCTCACCGCCCGTTCCGTATAACGGGCGGTGAGCTGCGACTGATCCGGATTGATCTCAATGGTCTTTTCATTCTCGATCAGAGGCAGCGGAGGGAAACTATCTCCTCTCCCCGGATGTCCCGGCCACATGTCATTGGAATAGGGCAGGCCAAGGTATTCATCAAAGCCATTCCGCGTCGGCAGGAAAGGCGGAAGATGTCCCAAATGCCATTTGCCAAAGGCCGCGGTGCAATAGGCCTTCTGCTTGAGCAATTCAGCCAAGGTCATCTCATCCGCGTGAATGCCGTGAGTGGCTTGCGGCGACGGCGCGCCCAGCAAACCGATTCGATTGGGATAACAGCCGGTCAGCAGGCCGGCCCGGGAGGCGCCGCACACCGCTTGGGCCACATAGAAATCGGTGAACCGAACGCCCTCGCCGGCCATGCGGTCCAGATGCGGCGTATCGATGTCCCCGGCGCCGTAACAGCCAACATCCGCATAGCCCTGGTCATCTGTAAAGATGATGACCACATTGGGCGAAGAAGGGCGGCTGAAGGAAGTGCAACGCAGCAGCGGAGTCCCGAACAGGGCCGCCGAACCCAGCGCGGCATTGTGCAAAAAGGAGCGACGTGAACTGTGATTCATGATGTCACCTCGGTGGTTTGATAGAGGGATCGATCGAAAGAATCGCTTGCCACAGCAGATCTCCGGAACGGCGGTTATCCAGCGGTCTGCGGATGAAGCGTCGGAATAAACTTGGGCGCCCTCCTTTGCGAAGCCGCCTGCTCAAAGGCATAGGCCATGGCAAGAAGCTGGGGCTCCTGATAGGCGCCGGCGACGAAGGAAAATCCCAGCGGCAGTTCCTGGACAAAACCCATGGGGACGGTGATGTGCGGATACCCGGCCATGGCTGCGGGCGGTGGAAAATAAAAGCCCACATCATAATCTCCGTTGACCAGGTCCGTGCAGTTGGGCAGGCCATAGCTGGTGCTGCACAGGGCGTCCAGCCGCTGGGCTTGCATAAGATCATCGATGATGTTGCGCGCGCGCAACGTACGGGCGAGCGCGTCGGTGTATTCAGTAGATGCCAGTCCGCCCTTTTCTTCACAGCTCTCGAGGATCTCCTGTTTGAAATAGGGCATCGCCTCCGCCTCATGGCTCTTGTTGAATGCAATCACTTCCGCCAGCGTGCGGACCGGCGCGTGGGTATTCCCCAGATACCGGTTCACCCCTTCTTTAAATTCGTAACGCAGAACAATTCCTTCTGCATCGCCGAGTTCTTGGCAGGCTTTCAGCAGCTCAACCTCGACCACCTCCGCCCCCTGCTGTTTCAGCACCGCAATGGCCTGCCGGTAAACCGCCACAACCCCCTCATGCCCTTTCAGGAAGGAGCGTTCGACGCCGATCCGTCTGCCCTTCAATCCATCGGTGGTCAGAAAGCGGGTGTAATCCCTGTGCGCCTTGCCGCTGCTCTGCAGAGTGACGCGGTCCTTCTCATCCACACCGGTCAGCGCGCCAAGCAGTATCGCTGCATCGGTTACCGTGCGCGCCATCGGACCCGCGGTGTCCTGAGTGTGCGAGATGGGAATGATGCCGTTTCGGCTCCACAGGCCCACAGTCGGCTTGATGCCCACAATACCGCAGAATGAGGACGGTGCGATGATGGAGCCGTCCGTCTCCGTGCCGATGGCCACGGCGCACAGGTTGGCGGATACCGCCACCGCTGACCCGGAGCTGGAACCGCAGGGATTTCGATCCAGCACATAGGGGTTTCTGGTCTGTCCGCCCCGGCTGCTCCAGCCGCTGGTGGATCGCGTGGAGCGAAAGTTCGCCCATTCGCTCAGGTTGGTTTTGCCCAGCAGCACAGCCCCGGCATCGCGCAGACGCGCGATGATAAAGGCGTCCCGCTCCGCTCTGTGACCGTTCAGAGCCAGGGCGCCGGCGGTGGTCATCATGTTGTCGCCGGTGTCGATGTTATCCTTGATCAGCACCGGAATGCCGTGCAGTGGACCACGCACTTGTCCGGCCTTGCGCTCGTCATCCATTTGACCGGCGATGCTCAGCGCGTCGGGGTTCACCTCGATCACCGCGTTGAGCGCTGGACCGCGCCGGTCGATGGCTTCGATGTACTGCAAAAACTGTTCGACAATCGAGCGTGAGGTCCTTTCACCGCTGTTCATCTTTTGCTGTAACAAACCGATGGTCGCTTCGTTCAGTGTCTGCGCGTCAGGCGCTGATAGATCTCTGTCGCCGGCACTCTGGCCAGTTCGCTCCTGCACCCGGCATGAAGTACATGCAAGAGCGGTCAGAGCTAATCCCGCCTCTGCGCTTTTTTGCATAAATTTTCTTCTATTCATCGGCGCTTCCTTTGGCAAAGATGTTTGTTCAGAGCGGCGAACGCCGTGCTATCGGCGCATTCATCCTTTGAGGGTAAAATAGCGAATTTAAACATCGGTGTAAAGTGGATTATACCAAGAGCTGCATACATCGTATACAATTGATATTTCACCGGGCATGAGGAAAACAGCTTTTTGGCCAAGTGCGTGGACAGTTCCAGTGTGATCATAACCGAGTCTGACGGCAAGGCTATTTCCATTCAACTGATCCGATGATGAATAGAAACTCAACAGGAAAGTCCCTTTTACCAAACACTGTACTGACGCCAGGCTATTATTAATGTGGCAATTCATTTTTTTTATGCTATTTTATATCTCTGTTGACAAGCTCTTTAAACGGATCGACACATTGATGGCAAGGAATAAATTACCGGTATATCATATTGTCATGCCGATCCCGCAATCTCGTATTCCAATAATCCTGATGCCATCGCAAAGGACGAGGAATCTAGCGTCGCAGGGAGCTTCACACTTTCGATTTTCACAGGCGTCGATAGATCCTTCGGCGCTAGGAGTCTGTAAATAGACGCTGCAACACATTGCCTTGCACCCTGGCAGACAAATAAACAAGCGACAGCAATGTACCATTTCCTCTACTTTGGAGAATATATGCATACGCTATGGGCCTTCCTGAGTGTTCTCCTGGCAACCACTCCACTCGTTGCCGGCGAAACCAGTGTGATAAACCCCGATGGCTCTGTCCCGGTCTGGACCGTTGCCGGTCCCTTTCCTGCAGAGATAGAAGATCCCACAGGTGAATCACGCGGCGGCTATTACCAAGATTTTCTTGCCGCTGCCGGCGGAGAACGTTATGCGACGCCCGTTGCCGGTGATCGCATCGAACTGGATTCCGCAAATGAAATCGTCTGGAAAAACGCTTCGCCCAACTCTACCGGCGTGCTGGATTTTGTCAGCCTTTTCGCAGTAGAACCAGGCCGCCTTGGCATCGCCTATGCGTTCTGCCTGCTTAATTCTGCAACCGAACAGGACGTTTTGCTTAAAGTGGGCAGCAACGATGGTGTGCGCATCTGGCTGAATGAAAATCTGGTGCACGACCACCACGTGGCGCGTGCACTGGTTGTCGGCGAAGATCCTGTGCCGGTCCGGCTGAAAAAGGGCCAAAACCGCTTGCTGGGTAAAGTCGAAAATCTGGGCGGTTCCTGGGCGCTGTCGGTTCAGGTGAAGGACAACGATGAACAGCCTGCCCAGGGAATCGCCTCGGCGTCGGCAACCGAAAGATTTTCTCTTCAGGATATTTTTTCAGTCCGCTGGCAGCCATCGCCGGTTATTCTGCGAACAGCACAAGGCGAAGCCCAGCTTCTGCAGGCTGAGATTCTATCCAACGGACTGGAAGAGGTGGTGTGCCGCATCTCCACAGCCGGCTGGCCGGAAGAAAAAATATTTTGGATCGGCGATGTTCCGGTCGGCAACCGAATGCTGGAATTTCAATTGCCAGTTGTGGCGAACGACACGCCTCTGACCATCAGCCTCGAATCCAAAACCCACCGTCAAATATGGAAGGAAATCGTTTTGCAAAAACCGCGTCGACGCACGGTATACCTGGTTCAGCACACGCACACCGACATCGGCTACACGCGGCCGCAATCCGAAATGCTGGCGGAACATCTGCGCTATATCGATTACGCGCTGGATTGCTGCGACGCCACGGATGATTTTCCCGACGATGCCAAATTTCGCTGGACCTGCGAAGTCGCCTGGCCGGTGCAGGAATTTTTAAAACGCCAGCCGCCCGCTCAAGTGGCCCGATTTCTCCGACGCGTACAAGAAGGCCGAATAGAAGTCGCCGGTATGTTCCTCAACATGGCCGAAACCGCCACAGAAAATTCCATGGCAGCGTCGCTGCAGCCGTTGCTGGAATTCAAGCAAAAATACGGCATCCCGGTGCGCACGGCGATGCAAAACGACGTCAACGGCGCGGCCTGGTGTCTGGTCGATTATTTTTCCGGCATTGGAGTAAAATACCTGACCATGGGCATTAACAAAACCCGCTCGCTGCTGCCGTTCGATCTGCCCACCGCTTTCTGGTGGGAATCCCCGTCGGGCAAACGCACGTTGGCCTACCGCGCGGAACACTATCATTTGGGCAATGTCTGGCGAATGCATGAAGGCCGACTCGGGCCGCTGCGCGATGGGGTTCTGGGCTATTTGGCGCAGCTCGATCAGAACGGCTACCGGTTCGACCACGCCTATGCCCAGTTTTCGGGTTACCACACCGACAACTCGCCGCCGGCTGTCATCACGAGCCGGCTGATACGTCGCTGGAATGAAATCTATGCTTCACCGAAATTGCGTTTAGCCACGGCGCATGAATTTTTTCAATGGGTCGAAGAGGAAAAAGGCGCGGAATTGCCCGTCTATCGCGCTGCCTGGCCCGATTGGTGGACGGATGGATTCGGTTCTGCCGCGCGTGAAACTGCGGCGGCACGAACGACTCACGTCAGCCTGCAAACCAGTGAAACCACCCTGGCGTTGGCAGCCTGGCTGGGCACACCGATAACCGCTCAAGCCCGGGAACGCCTGCAGTATGCGCAGGAACAGTTGCTGTTTTACGATGAACACACATTCGGCGCCGCAGAAAGCGTTGGCGATCCCCAGGCGGAAAACACTCGAGTGCAATGGAATCAAAAATCGGCGTATGTATGGGATGCTGCGAAACTCGCCGGCATGCTGCGCGATGAGGCTTTTGCCACGCTCCGGGAAAACCTGCCGACTGCCGACGTGCCGACCATTGCCGTTTGCAACACGCTGAACTGGGAGCGCTCGGGGCTGATCGAGCTTTTCATCGATCACGAGATCATTCCGCAGAATTCAGCCCGCCGGATTATCGATGCCGCCACCGGCCGTGAAATTGCGGCGCAACGGCTGCACACCCGGACAGAAGGCAGTTTTTGGCTTCTTTGGGTCGACAAGGTCCCTGCGCTGGGATACAAAATTCTACGCATCGGCGAAACTCAGAAAACCGTTCCGCCCCGGGCGATCGCCGCCAATCTGTTGGAGAATGCTTTTTACCGGCTCGAAACCGATCCAGCAACCGGAGACATACTGCGCCTTTTTGACAAAGAGTTAAAAGTCGAACTGGTCGACCCGAATGCAAAATGGAAAATCGGCCGGCTTTTTCACGAGCAGCTCAACGACGCCCAGCGGCAATTAAAAATCGGGGCGTTCACCCGCACGCCGGCTAAAAATGTCCGCCTGCTCGGATCAGCCGGCGGGCCGGTTTGGCAGTCGGTTCAATTTTCCGGCGACCTGGCCGGCTGTGACGGCGTAAAATGGGAGTATCGCCTTTTCGAAACCACAAAACGCATTGATCTGCATTTCACCCTGCGCAAACAACCGATCACAGATCCAGAGGCCATCTATGTGGCCTTTCCGTTTCAATTTGATGGCGGCAAATTTGCCTACGAAGCCCAGGGAGGGTTTGTGACGCCCGGCGAAAACCAGATACCGCGCTCGGCTTCAGATTGGCAAACCGTGCAAAATTTCATTTCGCTGCGCAATCAAAGCGGACAGGTCGTGCTTGGAAGCAACGAGATTCCCCTGGTGCAGTTTGGCGACCTGAATCTGGGCAAATGGCAGGAGAAGGCTCAGATCGCGCAGCCCCATGTTTATTCATGGGTTATGAACAACTATTGGTTCACCAATTTCTCCGCCACTCAGGAAGGTGAGTTGCACTGGTCGTATTATTTGACCTCGACGGCGGAAGCCGGGAACACGGCGGCGGTGCAGTTCAGCTGGGGGGCACGGATTCCCTTGCCGGCTCAGGTCATCCCGGCCGGAAGACCCAAAGCAGAAAGACAGTCTGCGGCTTCGTGGCTGAACTGGCCGGCAGCCAACATCATTCTGGTGGCGGCGCGACCTTCACCGGATGGCAAGGGCATCCTCTGCCACCTGCGGGAAGTGGCCGGGATAACGGCAAAAATGGAGCTGAGTGAAATCAAGTCCGTGAAAAAAATAAAGCAAATGGATGAGGTAAATGTACTGGGAGAAATTTTGCAGAAAAATCTGCGCACAGTGCGGTTCGCACCTTATGAGGTAAAATTTATTCGATTACGAGCACAGTAAAACGAGGTTGTGCATCATATTATTCAGCAGATGAAAAACAGAGTCATTCACCTACGCAATGCGATACCAGGCAGCCAGGTCCATCATTAGGTGGAGGCTCTTCCAGCGCAGGTTGCCAATTGATAATTATAATCCCCTTTACCTATCTAGTCCAAGTGATGTGCCGGTTCTTTTTTTGTCTCCTATTAAAAGTTCTAGAGCATGGAAACGGGCAGGAAATAGCCGGTGCCGTTCTTTTATGGAGCGCGGACGTCCACCTCCGCGTTAAGGGGCTGACCGATTCGTCGGGGAATAGCAAAAGCCGGAAGCTTCGGTCACAAAAATAGAATGCGTTTTCACACACTCTCCCGAGCTTGAGAACCAGAAGCAAAGATCGCCTTGAAACGTTGGTGAAGCGTCGTCCCCACAATGACTTTCCGCTCGAAACAAAGCTTGACTGGCATGGAAAAAATTGCCATTTTAATATCTTGCGCAGCCGGCAAAAGACGGGCCTGGTCCAGCCACTTGGCCTTGGCCCTTGTCCAGGCCCATAAAATGCTGCGCAATCGCTTCGCCGGCGCCGGCTGCAAACCCAAGGCCGGAAGAATGCTCACAAACACACCCTGCTCACGTTGATCGGTTTGAATACAGAATGAACGGACAAAAATCAGCCGCTGCGCTGGGCACAGAAAGCGTGTGGCGTCTGTTGATACAATATGCACTGCCCTCGGTCATCGCCATGACCGCCTCGTCGCTGTATAATATCACCGACGGCATTTTCATCGGCCACGGCGTGGGCGCGCTGGCCATCTCGGGTCTGGCCATCACCTTTCCCTTGATGAACCTGGCGGCCGCCTTCGGCGCACTGGTGGGCGTGGGCGCCGCCACTTTGATGTCGCTCCGTCTGGGACAAAAAGACTATGCCAGCGCCAACGCCATTCTGGGCAACGTCTTTGTGCTCAACCTGATTCTGGGCGGCGTCTACACCGTGCTGGTCCTCCTTTTCCTGGACCCCATCCTCACCTTTTTCGGCGCCGGCCGCGACACCCTGCCGTATGCGCGGGATTATATGCAAATCATCACCGGGGGAAATATCGTCACCCACATGTACCTTGGGCTCAATGCCCTGTTGCGCGCCACAGGTCAGCCGAAAAAAGCGATGAACGCCACCATCGCCTCCGTGCTGATCAACGCCGTGCTGGCCTTTCTGTTTATTTTTCCTTTCCACTGGGGCATGCGCGGCGCCGGCCTGGCGACCATGCTGCTCTGGCAGATTCGTCTCTTTAGCGACAAGCAGGCCCTTGTCCATCTGCAGAAAGGGACCTTGCGCTTAAAAGCGCGCATCGTCAAGGATTCCCTGGCCATCGGCATGGCGCCGTTTCTGATGAACGCCGCCGCCTGCCTCATCGTCATCCTCATCAACCGGGGGCTTATTCACCATGGCGGCGATCTGCATGTCGGCGCCTACGGCATCGTCAATCGGGTGGCTTTTCTCTTCGGCATGATCGTGCTTGGGCTGAATCAGGGTATGCAGCCTATTGCAGGCTATAATTACGGCGCCGGACAGATCGACCGGGTCAGCCGGGTGCTCAAATACACGCTGTTGCTGGCCACCGGCGTGATGACCAGCGGCTTTCTCATCGGCGAACTGTTCCCCCATGCCGTGGCGGCTGCGTTCACCACGGATCAAAGCCTGATCGAACTGGTGATCCCGGGCATGCGCATCCTATTCATGTTCTTTCCTATCGTCGGATTTCAGATGGTGACGTCGAATTTTTTCCAGAGCATCGGCATGGCGGGCAAGGCCATTCTCATGTCCCTGTCCCGGCAGGTCCTCATCCTGCTGCCCTGTCTGCTGATTTTACCGCACACCTTTGGCGTCAAAGGCGTATGGTTCAGCCTGCCGACCGCTGATCTGCTCTCCAGCCTGCTCGCCGCGTATCTGCTGCTCGATCAGTACAAAAAGCTGAAAATGAAACAGTGAACGCCGTCTGAGGAGAACTTTCGTGGACGAAAAAATCATCATCACCATCGCACGTCAGGTCGGCAGCGGCGGCCGAGAGATCGGAGAAAAAATCGCCGCCCGGCTGGGCCTTTCGTTTTACGACCGGGAGCTCATTCAAATCGCAGCGCAGAAAAGCGGGTTGGGGAAAGAGTTTTTCGAACAAGCGGACGAGGAGAAAGGACGCAGCCTTTTCAGCGGAATCCTGAGCCACTATGGCACCCCAGCTGAGGACGGAACCGCAGGAGCCTATCTGAGCAACGAAGCCCTGTTCCAGATGCAAAGCAATGTGATCCGCGAACTGGCGGCAAAAGCATCAGCGGTTTTTATTGGACGCTGCGCGGATTATGTGCTCAAGGATTTCCCGCACTGCCTGAACTTTTTTATCAGTGCCGCCATAGAGGACCGCATCCAGCGCATCATGCGCATCCAGCCACTCACCGAGAAAAAAGCCCGCGAGCTCATCGAAAAGACGGACAAAAAGCGGGCGGCGTACTATAACTATTTCACCGACAAGCAGTGGGGCGCAGCGGATTCCTATCACCTCTGCATCAACTCCTCGGTTCTCGGCGTGGAAGAGACCACCGCGTTTCTCTGCCGCTTTATCGAAAAAAAATTCGCCGGCTGCCGCTAAACGGGGCCAGGGCCTGTTGAAGCAGATTCCGTTCGAGCTCCTGCACCGCTGCCGGCAAGCCCTCACCGTATAAAACAGTGAGGGCTTGCACAGCCGGTTCTTCGCTGCAACAACTGTGGACGAACGATCTTTGGGCTGAAGCAGTGAAACCGGTTTTCCTGCTCAACGCCCCTTCGTCCGCTTTTTCTCACGGTCGCCGTTTTTAGTTACAAAAAAGCAACGCGAGGACACCATTGCACAGAAGCATCACAGGTCTTTGGGAATGCGAAATCCCTTCCGATATCCACGATCCGCTTCGCGCAACAAACGGTTCGCCTCAGAGTCATCGATGACCCGTTCCTTGATCGGATCGAAATTCAACGTCCGGCCCAGGCGATACGATGCATTGGCCAGATGCACCATAGTGCAGCTAATATGACCATCTTCGATGGTCGCGGTGATATCCTCCTGTTTACGGCTGCGCAGGGCCTTGATGAAATTGGCAAAATGGTAGCGGCTGCCGCCCTTGTGGCCGCTGGGTCCAGCGACCATGTCCGAGCCCAGCCACGCCTGATACGCGTTGGCAGTGTCCTCGTCGCCCAGGGCCAGGTAGCCGTTGGCGCCGTAAAAGATGTTGCCGATGGTGTTCGGCCCCTGCGTGCCGCTGCCGAGTTTTTCGGTGCCGATGTCCGCCTCACGATGGGTGATGCCGTGGCGCACCTCAAATTCGATCATCTTGCGTTTGCCGTCAGGCAGGTCGTATTGAAAGGCGCAGTTCAAAGTGTTGGGCGTGGCCTGATCATCGTCATGAACGAAATGGCCGCCTATGGCTGAGATCTTGTTCGGAAAGCCGACGCCAAGCCCCCATCGGGCGATGTCCACCTGATGAATGCCCTGGTTGCCCAAATCGCCGTTGCCGTATTCCCAGAACCAGTGCCAGTTATAATGAAAGCGATTGCGCGTGAAAGGGTGAACGGGCGCAGGCCCGGTCCACAGATCATAATCCACGCCCGCGGGCACAGGTTCCACCGGAGTGCGGCCGATGGTGTTCCTTCGTTTGAAGCACAACCCCCGCGCCAGATACACCTCGCCGATCAACCCCGCTTTAAGATGCTGAATGGCCTCGTTCGCCGATTCAGAGGAGCGCGTCTGGGCGCCGTGCTGAACGATGCGGTTGTACCGTTTGATGGCGCGGATGAGCTGACGTCCCTCCCACCAGTTGTGCGAAAACGGCTTTTCGACATACACATCCTTGCCGGCCTGGCAGGCCCAGATGGCCATAAGCGTGTGCCAGTGGTTCGGCGTGGCGATGGTGATCGCGTCAATGGAAGGATCCTCCAGCAGCTTGCGCACATCGGTGTAAGTGCTGGGTTTGGCTAGGCCCAGCTGGTCCATTTTGGCCAGCCGATCAGCCAGGACGGTTTCATCCACATCGCACAGCGCGACCACCGATACATTGGGGATTTCGGAAAATAAGCGGACATGGTCAAAGCCCCGCTTGCGCACGCCGCAGACCGCAAGGCGAATGCGATCATTGGCGCCGATTACGTTTAAGCGGGAGGACCGGCTGCCGGCATGAACCAGCGCCGCTGTGGCCAGGGTGGCCTGAGCGCCGGTGGCGATAAATTGACGACGAGTGAGTGGGTGCTTTAAGGACACGCATACCTCCTTTAACTGGATGGAATAAAATAGGATTAAAAAAAGTGAGATCGTTGACTAGTTCTGCGGTGGATGCGGCGCGAATCGAAGGTTGCCCAGCGGATCGCCGATATGGAACTGCAGATACCAATCCGCTGGATCGTTGATCAGCTTGACTAAAAGCCGATTCCAGCCGGTCTTGAGCGCGAGCGGTGCGTAACCGGTCACACCGCTTCTCCACAGCGCTGCGTCGAGGATCGGCTTGCCGTTGAGCACGATATAGGCAAAATTATCGGCCTGATAGCGCGCGTAGACAAGCTGGTCCACAGGACTGTACACGCCGCACAGCGCATAGCCCATCGCATCATCCAGCGTTCCGATCTCGGCGTTAAAGCTGATCAGCCCTTCGCTGTTGCAGCGGGCCGGCTTCCAGCGCAGCTCCCTTCCACCGTCGCGATAGACTGCATTGGCATCAAAGGTTCTGTCCGGTCCGCGCAGATCGAAAACGCCGGGAATCGCTCGGCCAGGGTCATGGGGCAGATGGCGTCTGTTGATCCGGCCGAGCTGCCAGGGACCGATCAACATCCAGTTCTCGATCACAACCATTTGGCTTTCGCGGTACAGGGGCAGCGGAGCGCCCCGGCCGCTGAGCCACATCCCCTGGCGCCAGGCCTCGACCGCTGTCCAGACCGGATCATAGGAGTCCTGTTTGCAGACCGTGAACGCACAGGGCATTCTGCGCTCCTGGCCCGGCGCCAGCGTGGCGACAAAAGGAGTATCGCCGACCGCGATCTTCCATTGTCCGAGGCGACGCAGCCGCATGGCGACTTGAGCCGTATCCTCCAGCGTGTTGCGAAGCACCACCTCTCCTGCGCAGCGAAGGGTCTGATCGCCGAGCCCTGTCACCTGGTCGATCTCCATGCGGCCCAGACCGTTCAACGCTTCTTTGAAAGAACGCGGCGCTACGTCGCGCGGCCAGATCGCTCCACCCGGTTCAACAATGGAGATATGAGTCGTGTCGCCGTCAACCACCACAGAGGCAAAGTGATGAAACTCGCCCATCGCTTTAACCGGAATCTCTCCGGTTCCTGCGCCGGTGGCGCCGAGGGTGAGCAGTTCCCCACAGCCGCGCCGCTGGTGATCGAGGGTGTGCACATGTCCGGCAAACGCCGTATAGCGCCTCTCCCCCAATGCGGCCGTGATGCGCCGCCAGTCCAGTTCGTAGCGTGCGTCGTCCCACATGGGCTTGTGCATAAAAAGAAAAGTATGACGGGCATCGCGGTGAAGAACGAGTTCGTTTTCGACAAAAGTCATCATCTTTTGCCATACCGGCCCGCGGCCATCCGTGCGCTCCTCTTCGGTGTTAATGACCAGAAAGAGACAGCCCCGGTAGATGAAAGAATAGTAGGTGCTGCCCCGGTCCTCCTGCCACCAGCGGTAGCAATCCAGGTTGGCGATGTCGTGATTGCCCACGGTGAAAAAAAGCGGCGCTCGCAGAGAGCGGGCGTGCGACAAGTACTCTTCCCATTCAGCGTTCCACAGCTCGCGCTCGTGCATGTGCCCGGGGATCTGGTCGCCGACGGTCATGACAAAATCCGGCGCCAGTTGGTTGATGTCGTGAACCGCGCGATCAAAGATAGGCCACTTGCCCTCACCGCCGCTGGTCTTGTCGCCTAAAACAGCAAAGGAAAATTTTTCCGCCTGCGGCCAGTGGCCGGCGATCAGCGGTGCATGGCCTGCAGACCATTGCATCCAGGGCGGCCTGGGCCGTTCATCCGCCCATGCGACGCAAGATAACATAGTGCAGAGAATTAAAAATACGAGCCGCGAATCATAGCGGTGAACACGGACAGCCATAAGTGCCGTCGTTGGTTTCATGGGCGTTGCCACCTTTTATTGTATTTCGTCTGAATCCATACGTTGGACCGTAAATTCCAAATGCTCATCCCTATCATAATGGATTGGCAAAATAATCAATCAGGAACTGATAAGCAAGCAAAACCATGCAAGAGGCGGAAGACAGCAGCCAAACTCTTGCACTGTTAGCAGATTTATACCGGTGTTGCCCAGCCTTGTTGCCTATTTAGGTTGCAGTGTAACATGCGCTTATTATTTTGCGCCGGCTCTTTTACAATTCTCTCACACGGACGTCTGAACCCACAGAATCGAGTTCCACCATTTGGGCCGAGTACACAGTCAGATTCTCCTTAGCGAGAATTTTGCGCCCCACAATATCGTTCTAATCATTCTTGGTTTTGTCTGCGTGAGAGTATTTTTGCCCAGCCGATTTGCATTGAAGCATTTTTCTATTTTAACTCATTGATTTTTATATCAAAAGACCGCATCCATTACGAATGGACTGCGAGAGGATGCCCGTTGTAAATCGTTGAAAATAGAGAGACATTTTCCTTGCATCTTGCTCCTAATTTATATATAATTATAAAAAATAAACTGTGGGGGCATTCATGATATGATCGGCAAAGCAAATAACTTTACAGTAATTGCTTTGCCTTTTCCTTTTTAGCAATCTTTCCGGTAAAAGCGTTCAGGCTTTTCTGCCATCCGATTTGTTCTCCTCCTCACTCGACTCTACTACTACCCACACAGCTGCGGATGGATATTCGAGATATAAAATATCCTAAATGGTCCGGAGTGCTGCATGATCGGCGAAATTATTTCCCATTATAGAATTCTTGCCAAGATCGGCGAAGGCGGCATGGGCGTGGTGTATAAAGCGCAAGACACCCTGCTTAAACGCATGGTGGCGCTTAAATTTCTCTCGCCTGCCTTGACCACTGATCCTGCGGCCAAAGAACGATTCATTCAGGAAGCCCAGGCCGCATCGGCGTTGGATCATCCCAATATCTGCACCATTCACGAAATCAAAGAAAGCGACGACGGCCGGCTGTACATGGTCATGGCCTGCTATGAGGGGCAGACGTTGAAGGATCGCTTGGCCGACGGCGCTATTTCGATTGAAGAGGCCCTACACATCGCCAGGCAAATCGCCGAGGGATTGGCAGAAGCGCAAGCAAAAGGCATTGTCCATCGCGACATCAAACCAGCGAACATCATGATCACTGAAAAAGGCGAGGTCAAGATCATGGATTTCGGCCTGGCCAAGCTTGCCGGACACTCCCTGCCGAGCAAAACCGGTTCCACTTTTGGAACGGTTGCTTACATGTCTCCGGAACAGGCGCAGGGATTGGCTGTCGATCATCGCACGGATATCTGGTCGCTGGGCGTGATAGTCTATGAAATGCTGACCGGAGGATTGCCCTTTGGCGGAGAATTCGATCAGGCGATCCTGTACCATATTGTCAATCGGGAACCCGAACCTTTAGAAAATCTGCGTTCTGATTTGCCGATGGGACTGGCTGAAATTGTTAATCGCGCTCTCACTAAACAGACAAACGACCGCTATCAACTCGCCGACGATCTGGCGACGGACCTGCAGCGACTGCACAATAAAAGCGCTGATGTTCCAGCTATGGCCAGGGCGACCGTACAAAAAAAGATACAGAAAAAACGGCGGATGGTTGCCTTGGCGGCATTTCTGGTGACCTTGCTGACCGTGTGCGGTCTACTCTTTCTGCCTCCACAAACTCCGTCGGAGCGCGTTACCCTGGCCGTTGCGGATTTCGACAACAAAACCAAAGAGGCCGAACTCGACGGCCTTTCGGATATGCTGATCACCGCTCTGGAACAATCCCGGCGGATTGAGGTGCTCACGCGCACACACATGTTCGATATACTCAAACAAATGAATAACGACAGCAGCAGCCGACGCATAGACGAAACAACAGCCAGAAGCATCTGCAAATATGCTAACGTCACCGCATTGACCATTGCCACTTTGCGCAAATTCGGAAAATTATATACCATCGATCTTAAAATCCTTGATGTGCCAAATGACCGATATCTTTACACGGATAAGGAACAAGGTGAAGGGCAAGAGAGCATTCTGGCCATGATCGACAAGATTGCGGCCAGAACGCGCAAGTGCTTGAAAGAAAGCGAAAGACAGATTCAGGCCAGATCCAAGACGATTGCCAATATTTCAACAGCCAATTTTGAAGCACATAGTCATTATTTCCAGGGCTTGGCACTGGTCGACAAACGCCAATGGCCATCTGCTGCTGAGGAATTTAACAAAGCGGTCAGCATAGATTCCACCTTTGGATTGGCTTACTTGTGGCTTGTCTATGCGGATTTAGAAGGTTTTGATTTATCTAAATCAAAACATCTGCACAAGGCTCTTGCACTGATAGATCGCATCCCTGAAAAAGAGCGTTATTTTTTACGTGCTCTGCAAGCAAAGCAGGAACAAGGGATGGAAGCCGGACTGGCCGCATTTCGGCAAATGGAGAAGCATTATCCGAACGACAAGGAAATGTTATACGTGATAGCCTACTGGAATTATTCTCTCGGTCATTTCTCCATTGCTGTGGAATATTATAAAAAAGTACTGGCTCTGGACCCAACTCATCAACGAGCGCTGAATCGGTTGACGCTGGTTTATTACGAATCCGGGCAGCACGAAAAAGAATATGAGGCAGCTAAACATTTCGCCTCTCTTTATGGATCGGATTTATCTTATTACACTCTGGCTCGAGCCTCTGCACTATCCGGTCGGGCGGAACAGGGTGTTCACATGTTGAACAGAGTCCGGGAGCTGGATCCAAGCAGAGACGGCATTACTATCTATATCGCCGGCATCTATACCTATCTCGGGCAATTTGATAAAGCAGAAATGGAATTGAAAAAATTTATCAATCTGAACTTGGCGCCCCAGACGAGATTTACAGCTTATCATGCGCTTTGTTTTAATTTTTACCCTTATATGGGGAAATATAGGGAAGCAATTCAGCTTCTTGATATTTGTCAGAATTTGTGGAAACAAATTTATAAAGAGGATACTACTTATGTTGGCAGATATAAGGAAAAAAGGAAATTTTTCATGATAGCCACAAAAATAAATAGTGATCGCATGCAACTGGAGAAAATTGAATGCCAAGATCCAGCGCCTGGTAGGTATTATGGAGCTATTTTCCCTGTAATAAATACTTTCCTTGTAGACTATGATGCTGATAAGCTGAATTCTTATGATATCCCTGAACCCATGGCAAGAAGTATTCGTTCTCTAATTCAGATGCAACAAAATTGCAGCCAAGCTGAATTTTATGCGGATTCTCTCATCTATACTTGGGAAGAATGGAGTTACCCAACTTTAATATATTATCAGCTTGCCGTATGCCTTTATCAGAACGACAAGTTTGAAAAGGCGCTCTATTATTTAGAAAAGCTGCAAAAAAGATGGAATATTTATGGAGTCCGTTCCATCTTTTATCCTAAAAGTATTTTATTGCAAGGCAAAATCTATGAAAAGATGAATGACCGGAGCAGAGCCTTGCAAAAGTATCACCAATTTTTGCAGCTGTGGAAGGATGCGGATCCGGATCTGCCGGATCTGATCGAAGCGAAAGCACATTTAGCCAGGTTAGTCTCAGGAGCCTGAGATGATCGGCCTAACCATTTCTCACTATAAAATCCTCGAAAAACTCGGTCAGGGCGGCATGGGTGTGGTGTACAAAGCTGAGGACACCCGGCTTGGGCGCATCGTTGCGTTGAAATTTTTGCATCCCTCCTTAACCGCTGATCCAAAAGCCAAGGAGCGGTTCATTCAGGAAGCCCAGGCAGCGTCCGCTTTGGATCATCCCAATATCTGCACCATTCACGAGATCAACGAAACCGAGGACGGCCAATTGTACATGGTCATGGCCTGTTATGAGGGTCAGACCTTGAGGGAAAAAATAGAAAGCGATGCGTTGCCCACCGACAGGGCTATAGATATTACTGTGCAAATCGCCAATGGCCTGTCCAAAGCCCATGAAAAGGGGATTGTCCACCGTGACATCAAGCCGGCGAATATTTTTATCACCGACGACGGCACAGTAAAAATTCTCGATTTCGGCCTGGCCAAATTCGCCGGCCACAGCCCACACACCAAAACCGGTTCCACCCTGGGCACTGTTGCTTACATGTCGCCGGAGCAGGCGCAAGGATTACCGGTGGATCATCGTACCGATATCTGGTCTTTGGGTGTAATGCTTTATCAAATGCTCACCGGACGATTGCCTTTCTTCGGAGAGTTTGATCAGGCGGTCATTTATCGCATCGTCAATCAGGAGCCGGAGGCGATACAGAATGATAAAGCTGAACCAGATGCAGAATTACGGCATGTGCTGCATCGCCTACTTGAAAAAGAGCCTCATAGCCGTTATCAGACCACACAAGAGCTGCTGATCGATTTAATACGACTGGACAAAGTAAAGGATCAGCTGAGTCAAAAAACTGCAAGAAAGAATGTAAAAATAGATTATGCTGTTAAGGCGAAATCACGAAAAAGCAAAAAAACCTACCGTGTATCATTTTCTATCCTGGCAGTACTGCTGATCGCTGCCGTTTTTTATTTCGGATTCTTTAGCCATTCAGAGGAACCATCTGCAACGATTTCCCTTGCCGTGGCGGACTTTCAAAACAAAACCAATGAAAAACAACTGGATGGTCTTTCTGATCTACTCATCACCGCCCTTGAACAAAGTAAAAGTTTGCAAATCATGACGCGTGCCATGATGTTCGACATTCTTAAACAAATGGGACAAAAGGAAATCCACGAGATCGATGCCGATCTGAGCCGGAAGATATGCCGGCAGGGGAACGTCGATATATTGCTGACCTGTTCCATCAGAAAATTAGGGTCTAATCTGTACACGATAGATTTGAAAGCTTTGGATGCGGTCAACGACAAGTTCCTGCATGCGGATCGAGTACAGGGTGAGGGGCAGGAAAGCGTTCTGCCGATGATCGACCAACTTGCCGCCAATGTGCGAAGGCATTTACAAGAGACGGAAAAAGAGATTAAAAAAACCACCGTAAAGATAGCGAGCATCACGACGGATAACTTTGAAGCATACAATCATTACTTTCAAGGGCTTCAACTGTATGACAAACAAAGATATCAGGAAGCAAAGAATGAATTTGAAAAAGCGGTCAAACTGGATTCCTCTTTCAGTTTGGCCTATTTCAGACTTGGCTATGGAGGGAGTCTTTATCCTGATACAGAGGAATTTGCCTTCGAACCATTAAAAAAGGCGTTCAGTCTCAATTTGCCGGAAAGAGAGCAGTGGCTGGCTCGTGCGGTGATCACAAAATCAGAAAACGGGTGGCAGGCCGGCATTGCCGTCCTCCAACAAATGAGAAAACGTTTTGCAAATGATAAGGAAATGATCTATCGGATCGGCGACTGGTATTTTCATGCCGGACAGTTCGATTCAGCTGCCGTATATCTTGAAAAGGCCGTTAAAATGGATCCAGGATTCATCCGGGCACTGGAACACCTGAATGGGACCTATGAAGAACTGCGGCGTTATGATAAAGAGTTCGAGGCGGCAAAGCTCTGGATAACCGTCGAAAGCTCTGGTCTCGCTTGCTATCATTTTGCCAAAGCGGCATTCCTTTCGGGAAATTGCGAACAGGGCATCGACATGCTCGATCAGATTCGCAAGATCTCGCCAAACAAAATTTCTGCCACTATTTTTATCGCAACGATCTATGCCCATCAAAACGAGTTTGACAAGGCAGAAGCAGAAGTCAAGACCCTGATCACTCTCGACCAGTCGATGGAAGTTCAGCGGATCGGGAACTACTATCTTATGTGCATTTTTTTATATTCCGGACGATATCGCCAGGCTATGGCTGCCGCCGAAAAGGCTAAAGATTTGTCCTGGCAGGTTAATGATGCGTATCTCGCAGTTTTATCAGAACTCAATCAAGAACTTTTGAAAGTATGGAGTGGGCGCAGTAACAAAAATATTTTAACCGAGATAAAAAATTGCACTCGTTTAGCGAAAAAGGCGGAAGATATGCCAAATTGCTTGAATTTGGGCTTGCTGAATTATTATACTGGAAACGATCATTCGGCAGACAGCATGGCCGGGCACACCAAATATCCTGAAGTAAAATATCTCCATGCTTTACTCAGGTTAAAACACGATTATACGTTGGCAGATTCGATATATAACGATCCGACCTGGAGGGCATTTATCAATCACTATCAGGTACAAATTTTTTATCTCCTTGCTGAATCTTTTATTAAATTGAAGGAATTTGATAAAGCGCTAGGATCGTTGAATACTTTACGCTCAAAATGGTCTAAACATTATGAACGTCCCGTGTTCGTCGCCAAAAGCTATCTATTGCAAGCCCGAATTTATGAGAAAAAGGGCGATCGCGAAATGGCGAAGGCTAGTTATGAAAAATTTCTTGCTATGTGGAAAAATGCTGATCCGGATTTGCCCGATCTCATCGAAGCAAAAACGAGACTGGCAAAATTGAAAAACATCACTGATTGATGTGAATCTCGCCTGGCGAATATCAAGATGATTTTGGTTGGAGTAACGAGTGAGGCCCGAAGGGCCGAGTTGTATGAGCCCAGGGCGGTCAGCCCTGGGCTGAGAGACAAAAACATCCAAGCCCTGTAAGGGCGGCCCGTCATTGAATGGAACGAAATGGGTCGCCCTTTCAGGGCTGAACTCGCAAACCGTCCCCTCCCCAGGGCTACCGCCCTGGGCTAAGATCGAACGCCGCTTCGCGGCTAATAGATTTTTGGAGAAGCTTTTGCATCATCGTTCTTTTGCGCCACGGGCTTACCGCCCTGGACGCAGGAAAAAAACCAACAAACCCTGCATGGGCAATCGGCCATTAATGGGGAACAGACCGCCTTTTCGGGGCTGAACTCATAAATGGATTGTACTGTGGAAGGCTGCGGATTTGCCGGATCAGATCGAAGCGAAAACGAATCCGGCCTCATTGCGAGGTATCGACGGTCAACATGGATCTCGCCTAGTGAAGATCATGGCGATTTCGGTTAAAGTAATGAGCGAGGCCCGTAGGGCCGAGTTGTATGAGCCCAGGGCGGTCAGCCCTGGGATGAGAGACAAAAACATTCAAGCCCTGTAAGGGCGGCCGGTCATTGAATGGAACGAAATGGGTCGCCCTTTCAGGGCTGAAATCGCAAACCGCCCCCTCCCCAGGGCTACCGCCCTGGGCTAAGATCGAACGCCGCTTCGCGGCTAATAGATTTTTGGGGAAGCTTTTGCATCATCGTTCTTTTGCGCCACGGGATACCGCCCTGGGCGCAGGAAAAAAACCAACAAGCCCTGCATTTGTTATTCTGCACATGGTAAACTGTTGTAGCGTCTGTTTGCAGATTCTGAGCAGTGAGGGATCTATCGACGCAAATAAAAAACGAAAGTGTAAAGCTCTGAGCGACGATAGATTCCTCGCCCTGTGCAACCGCCTTTCACTTTTCAGAATACAGGGTTGCGGAAAGACAACCTCTCTATTTTTAGACAACCTCGTGATAGAACGATACATGGCGGCTACGGATGGTCATGTTTTGCCTGTTAACGCGGACAGGATATCGACGCCCTGGAAACCAGGTGTACCGCAAAGGTGAACTGGCACAGAATGCCCCTTTTTAACCAGGAGAGCGTGTATGCTCGAGCAAACAAACACGGTCGCTGGGCAGAATGCCCCAGAGGCAGAAAAACAACAGCTCTGGCCAAGTATCCTTGAACTCGGCAAAATTCTCAGCCTGCAAAAGGATCTAGACGAAATCATTCGCATCATCGGCGAGAAAACCGGCACACTGTTGCATGCCGAGTTGGTGTTGTTGTTGCTGTTGAACCCGCGCACCCAACAGACGGTTAAAACCCTGTTCAAAGCAGGCGAGGCCGTTTCACCCCGCTATCACAACGTGCAAAATCAGATCAGCGGCTGGATCCTGGCCAACCAACAATCCTTCCTCAGTGCGGATCTGCTTCAGGATCCGCGTTTCAGCAAAGCCTGGTTCAAAGATGTTTCGGTTAAATCCGTCATCGGCGTGCCGTTGCGTGTTGAAGGATTTCTCATCGGCTCGATGATCCTTCTAAATAAAGAGGAAAACGAATCCTTTTCACAGGAGGATTTGGCCATCCTGGAAGCCATCGCCATCCTCGCGGCGCCGTATCTGCGCAACGTTCAGCAGCTGCAGCACTATTTCGAGGCGCCGCTGCCGGAGCATTCCTTGCGCGCCAAATATGAGAAACTGGGATTATTCGGAAAAAGCAAATCATTTCTGACCTTGCTGCATTCCGTCGAAGCGGCCGCTCGCTGCGATGTGCGCGTGCTCCTGGAAGGACAGACCGGTACGGGCAAGGAACTCGTCGCCCGCGCCATCCACCGCTGCAGCCGGCGCAGTGAAGCGCCCTTTGTAGCCGTGGACTGCGGCGCCATTCCCGAGCATCTGCTGGAGAGCGAACTGTTCGGCCACAGCAAAGGCGCCTTCACAGGTGCGCAATTCGAACGCAAGGGGCTCTTTGCAGAA
>JAKJDB010000251.1 GCA_022706175.1 Candidatus Zhuqueibacterota bacterium
AGGTACAGTTGCTTTGTATATTCTATCATAGCTGTTGCTCCAACCTTGTTTTTTATATTGGGTTTGGCAATTCAATATAAATTAAAAACTTGGTAGAGCCAACAGCTTTTTTATGAATTATTCAGGCTAGTCGGCAAAGACCATTTGGATGGATCCTTATCCCGGCGAGAATGTGACCACGCTAACCCGTGCACTCGGTTCGGGGTGTTAGCGGTCTGTGCTGCTTTACAGCCGGATCGCGGGCAGGAATCCTTGCGATAGCGCTTTTACTGGTGAAACGGAATCAGACCGGATACAACGCAACGAGAAAGGGCGGAAAGATGAACAGAAAAGTAAAGGACTATTTGCTGGCCGGCCTGCTGGCTGCCATGGCTTTGTGCGTGCCGGATGAAACGCCTGCTCAGATCATTTACAAGCCTGAAAACTTTTGGGAGTACAGCATCACTCGCTTTAAAGAGGGGGGCGATGATGTCGACATCATGATCGGCGGCTTTAGAAAGAAGGAGTTCAGTTACGTTGACATCCACGGTCTTGATCATTACAAAATCACCAAAATAGACCGCTCGGATGAGATCTGGAAATGGAACCGCGACACCGGTGAATGGGTCCAGCTCAAGCCCTATGACGAAACCTGGTTAAAGGTGCCGCGCATGGCCGGACATCAAGCCCTGCAAAACAAGCTGGACGGTTTTATCTACTGCTTCGGCGGCCGCAGCGCCAACGGCGACAGCGCCGTCTATATGCTCAATCTGAAAACCAGGCAGTGGCGCCAGCTCGCATTCCACCCCTTCTACGACCATGAAAAGATGGCCGCCGCCGCAAATTTTACTCCCTTTTCTGAAGTCGGCAAGGACCTGACCGGCAGGGCCGTGTTCCACGGCGGCATCACCAACAACGGCGTCATCTCCAACAAGCTCTATCAGGCGGATATTGCCGAAAATGATATTTTTTTTACCACGAGGGAGACCCCACGCGCCCTTTATGGCCATGCGGCCATTTATGACAAGGACGCCGATACCTGGCATTTCTGGGGCGGCCAGAACGAGAACGGCATCAACTTTGAGAACTATCAGTACAATCCTAAAACCGGATTCGGCTGGGGTCCGCCCATTCAAGGCCCCTTTGTCATGCCGCGGGCTTCCGCCGCCACCCTCCTCGAAGGGTCCACTCTCTACGCCTGGGGCGGCAAAGGCTATACCTTCTTGCGCAAGGGGGCCAAGGCGGCCGGAGAGGAGATACGCACCGACTTGATCTCCATCACGGCGCGCAACGGTCAACTTTTCAGCCGCATCATCGCCACGGAGCTGCCGCCGGTATCTCAAGCCGCTCTGTCCATGGAGATCAGCAACGGCGACACTCTGTTGTACGTCATCGGCGGGATCTCCACCATCTGGAGCAACGGCGATACCTCTGTGAACAACAACGCCTATCGCTACAACCTCACCCAAAAGAGCGTGCAGCAGTTCGACACCACCAGTTCGCAATGGGGCCGCATTCAGACCACGGTGGTGGAAAACCAGTTCCCGGTTTCGCCTGAACTGCACATCGACGTGCCGGTCTATCCCAATCCGTCGCAGGGCATGGTCGCCTTCCGCCTCAAGGAGGGGCTCACCGCTGAATCGCTCAAACTCTACAACCAGCTCGGGCAGATGGTGATGCAGGTGCGGCGTCCGCTTGCTCACCACATGGACCTCAGCCGCTTGCCGGCCGGGGTCTATTTCCTGCGCATCGACACTAAACTAAAGCCCTGTTTCGCCAGGATCGTTAAAAATTAGCGGCACGGAAAAAAACGCCTCAGGCCTCATGCGATACTTTACAAGCCGCACTTTATGAATCCGGCGCGAAAGAAAAAGGGGTAGGAAAGAATGGCCGTTCCTTCCTACCCCTTTTGCATAACTGCGTCGGTACTCCTCACCGCTCTGGTTTTCTTTTACACTCGCGAAGATCCTCTACCCGGGAACACTCTTTCGTCTATTTGAGCAGCAGCATGCGCTGTGTTTGACTGAACGCCCCGGCCTTGAGAATACAGAAATACAAGCCTGACGGCACTTGGTCTGCCTGCCAAACGATTTTCTGCACGCCGGCTCCCATTTTGCCGTCCAGCAGATCCGCCACCCGCTGCCCCAGAAGATTATAGATGGAAAGCGTCACCCGTTCTTCGTGCGGCAATGTGAACGTGATGGTTGTGCGGGCGTTGAACGGATTGGGATAATTGGGCAGCAATGCGCACGTCTCGGGCGGATGGGTTTCCTGAGAACAAACCGAGGTGAGCAGATTGTTCTTGAATTGCATGACGCCGCGATATGTGTCAAGAACAAATACCTGGTCCTTGTATGTGGCCACGTCGATCAGATCGATGTCGCTGAGGTAAAAGCGTGCGGCTAATACGGGTGAGGCCGGGGCGCTGAAGTCGAGCAGGTTCAGCCCATACCAGCCGCCGGCCACATAGAGATAACGGTCGTCCGCACACAAGGCCGTGCCATAGATCATATTATTGTACACGCCGGCGGCCGCCGGCGCGGCCGGATTGCTGATGTTCACCGCCCGGATCTTTTTGCTGCCATAACGGCTGCCGAGATAAATATAATTTTGCGACAGCGACATGTCGTCGATGTTTACGTCGTCGCTGAACGTGCCGACCTCCCGCAGGGCCGCCGGATTGGTGATGTCCAGCACACGCAGATATTTGCCGTCATTGACAAAGGCATGGTTGCCTTTGAGCAGGATTCTGTAAATATTGGCGGCATTGCCGACCGCCAGGGAGCCCAGCAGCGCCGCCTGGGGCCGGCTGATATCATAGACCCTGAATTCCTTGTTCGTCCCGTTATAGTTGGATGAGCGGATATAAGCGCGGGATCCGGCGATGGTGAAACCGTGAATCTGAAAATCCCCCAGGGACCAGGTGCGGAGGATGTTCAGGTTGTCAGAGTGCAGATCGATTTTGTGCAGATGGCCATAGGAGGTTTCCGCTACGTACCCATCGTTTCCCACGATCTGCAGACCGGTCAGGGTATTGGTGTTGAACTCTTTAAAGATCCTGGCGCCGTGGGCGATCAGGCTGCCGCTTGTCCATCCAAACCGGTGCAGCGTCGCTTGGCTGTCGATCAGGTAGAGGTATTGGCCGTCGGCCTCGATATCGTCATTGGCCGCTGTGCAGCGCACGTCGCCCAACAGCGCCGGCACGGCGTTGTTGCTGACATCCGTGATATAGACCTCCTTGTTCAATGTCGGTCTGATAAAGTAAGGCGGGTAGTAGAGCGAGCCAAGGTAATTGTCCACCCGCTGCAGTTCGCTGATTTTCCGCCAGTGGTACATATCCGAGACATCATAGGTGATGAAATAGCTGCCTGGACAATAGGCTCTGTTCCCGGAAAAGACGGGCGTGGCAAAGAAGGGTTGATGAAAGGCAGAAATGCGTTGGGGCTGCAAAGGTTGCTGCAGATCAAAGAGGATCACGCTGTCCTGCGAAGTGTTGGCGATGCCGTAACGGTCATGAACGCTGAAGTGGAGGGCGGTCTGTCCGGGGATCAGCACGCTGCTCTTCTTCGGCGCTGTGCTGTCGGCAATATCCAGACAATAGAGCTCGCCCTCCATCCTTGAGATGTTGGGCTGAGAGATGCAATAGATCGCATTGCCTTTTGCGCCATAGACCCGGACCAGCGTCTCTGTTTTGATAAAGGCCAGCTTTTTCGGCTTCCGCGGATCAGCCAGGCTGAAGAGATTGAATCCCTTGGTCTTGCCGTCGCTGGGATAGGTGAGCAGCGAGTCGCCTTGCTTGATCAGATAATTTTTCCCGCCTGACAGGGCGATCTTGCTCACCTCAACCGGATGGCGGATGTCGCCGAGATACGTGGTGAGCAGAAAGGGATGGTTCCAAACGTCCTGACTGGTATGATAGACATAGGGGTCGGAAAAAGTGTATTCGTCCAGGTAGACCTCGACCGAATCGATCAATTGAGGATGGAGCACGTCCTGGACATCGTAAAAGCGCAGTTTTCCGTTGCCGAACTGAGGGAAGGCCATGTAACCGTCGACCATAAAGGGTGTTTTCAGGACTCTGTCCGCAACCCATTTGCCGTATTCCGTCGGTTTGCCGGGATCGCTGACGTTGAAGGTGCTGAAACCATAGTCGCTGACGGCAGCGTAGAGCACGCCGGATTGAACCGCCACGCCGACCGTACCCCGTTTGTAGCAGTTGGAGATTTTTTTCAGGGTGGCGCTCTTGAGATCATGCAGATCGACGCCGGAAGAGCTGGTGTTGACCAGATAAGCGATGTTGTTCTGGAAAACGGCATCTACCACGCTGCCGTTCAGAGTGACGATCTCTTTGGGATTTTGAATGTCGCTGAAATTCGTCACCCTCACGTCATTGGGTCCGCAGATGAATACGGTGCGGCCGGATGCAGCCACATGATAGACCGTATAGCCGCCGGCGTAACTTGTCACTTTTGCGGGCGACGCCGGATTTTGCACGTCCACCACACAGAGGCCGGCTGTGTTGCAGGCGAGAAAAGCATAGCGGCCGTCCAGAGCCACGTCGTCGACCCAGCTTTCGGGTTTGTAATCTACAACTGTTTTGGGCGTCTGAGGCCGGCTGACATCCACGATGCGCAAGCCGGCGCCGCTGGTTGCTATGTAAGCATATTGGTTCTGCACAACAACCTTGGCCGCATACACATCCTGAACCGATGCGATGAGTTTTGGTTTAGTGGAATTGGAGATATCCAGGATCAACAGGCCAGCCTCTGCGGCCGCCACATAGGCGTACTGCCCGGCGATGGCGATGGTGCGGATGTACCCGGATGCTGTAATTTGTGCGAGTTTAGCAAAGGTACGAGTATGATAGATTGAGAGGAAACCGCCGTGACCGATAAAGACCGCGCTGTCCTTGACGCTGATGGCAGTGGCAGGTCCGCCGGGCCATTGGCCTGTGCGTTCCAGGTCAGCCGCCTGCGTGGGCAGTGCGGCAAAGAGTACAACAGCCGACAAACAGA
>JAKJDB010000252.1 GCA_022706175.1 Candidatus Zhuqueibacterota bacterium
GGACAGCCTGCGCTACTTTGGACTCAATCTCTTTTGCGAGATCGATCAGCCGGGCGAATGGTATCTTGACAGAAGCGATGGGCTGCTCTACTGGTACCCACCTGAAGGCATTGATCCGAACGGGGCCAAAGTGACGCTGTCGGTGTTTTCTTCACCGTACATGGTGGAACTGCAGAATTGCTCTTATCTGACGCTGCAGGGGTTGACCTTTCAAGAAGGCCGGGGCAGCGCGATTCTGGTCCGCGGCGGGGAAAAGAACCTGATCTCGGATTGCCGGATCGAGCGGTTCGGCCAGGACGGCATTCATATTCAGGCCGGCGTTGGCCACGGTATTTCCGGCTGTCTGCTGGCTGACTTGGGCTGCGGCGGCATCAAGCTCCAGGGCGGCGACCGGCGGACGCTCACCCCGGCCGGCCACTTTGTGGAGCACACGGTGGTGGAGCATTTTTCGCTGTTCAAACGCACTTACGAGCCCGCGGTGCACATGGACGGCTGCGGCATGCGCCTGAGCAACAACCGCTTCCGTTTCTCCTCTTCATCGGCCATGCGGCTCGAAGGCAACGATTTTATCATCGAATACAATCAGATCAGCCGGGTGGTCAACGAGTCGGACGACCAGGGCGGTCTGGATATTTTTTATAATCCCTCCTACCGCGGCAACGTCATCCGCTACAACCACTGGTCGGAGATCTCCGGCGGAACCCGTCACGGTGCTGCCGGCGTCCGTCTGGACGACATGATCTCCGGCGTCGTCATTTACGGAAATATCTTTGAGCGGTGCGGGGCCAGGGATTTCGGCGGCGTGCAGATTCATGGCGGCAAGGACAATCTGGTTGAAAATAATCTGTTTTACCGCTGCTCTGCCGCGGTCAGCTTTTCCTCCTGGGGCAGGGAACGCTGGCTGAAGCAGTTGGATTCCCCGGTGATTGAGAAAAAAATATATCAGGACGTGGATATCCGATCCGCCGTCTATCAGCAACGCTATCCTGAACTGAAAACCCTTCGCGAGGATCCGGACCGGAACACGGTCAGAAACAATCTGCTGGTGGATTGCGAGAACGTTTTTCTTCGTGACCCCAAAAAGGGGGTCGCTGAAAACAACCCATCGCTGAGTTCCGCCGGCAAATCGGTGCAAACGTTTTGTTCCGCTCAGCAGCTAAAGCCGTTCGGTTTGCAGCCCATCCCGTCCGATAAAATGGGCCCGAAGAAAAACAGGTGGATAAAAGAGCAGTTGTAAAATCAGCAATCGTTGGATCGATTTCTCAACGTATCGATGCGGAAAGCAGGCATGTTGCAGTGTCATGATGTCTTCATAATTGCCGAAGCACTTGGCTTAACCAGGAGGTCACCATGTGTTGCCATGCGATGAATCGACGAGAATTTTTAGCAACCGGCGCCGCCGGCGCGGTCGGGCTCAACCTGCTGACGACCGATTCCGTTTTAGCCGCTGAACATCCCCAATGGCTGCCTGATAAACCGTTTGTCCGTTATGGCCGCGATCTGCGCGTGCAGCCGGTTTTGTTGTACAAACTGTACCAACCGCGACCCACCACTTCCTGGCGTCCCTGGGGCGGATTGCACACGGAGAATGATGTGGACGAAGAGGCAGGCCGCATCCGCGCCGAACTGGCGGCTCTGCGAGCCAAGGCGGATTTTCCCGTCTCTATTTTGCCGCTGCGCCGGGTGTGCAGCAAGGAACAGGCGATGCAGGTGCGGGACGGCAAGGAGTATGACGTCATGCTGGTCTATGCCGCTTCCGGCGACGGCGATGTGTTGGAGGCCTGTTATTCAGCGGAGCGGAACAACCTTCTGTTTGTGCGGCATCGTTCCGGGCCGGTTTATCTCTGGTATGAGACCGCCCACTGCCGGTTTCTGCGCAAAGGCGGCGAAAATTTTGAGGTGGATCAATATCGCGATCCCGCCGGCATGAATGTTCATGACGTGGTCGTCGATGAGTACGACGAATTGTTGTGGAAATTGCGGGCTCTGCACGGCGTGCACAATTTTATCGGCAAAAAGATCGTCACCCTGGGCGGCGCCGCCGGCTGGTGCTGTCGCCTGGCGCCGCAGGTGGCGAGGGAAAAATTCAGGCTGCAGATGATCGATGTGAGCTATCAGGAACTCGGCCGGCGCATTAAAGCGGCCAGGGCCGACCGCCGGCTCATGAGTTTAACGGAAAAATGGGCGAAACAGTATCTCAGCCTGCCCAAAACCACGTTGGAGACCGATTTCTCATTTGTCCGCAATGCTTTTTTGCTCTATGCGCTTTTTAAACAGCTGATGCAGGATAACGGCGCTGACGCTTTTACCATCAATGAGTGTATGGGCACGGTGATGCCCATGGCTGAAACCACCGCCTGTCTGAGTCTGAGCCTGTTGAACGATGAAGGCTATATGGCTTTTTGTGAATCGGATTTTAACGTCATCCCCTCAGGGTTGCTGCTCTATCACATTGCCGGCCGACCGGTGTTTTTAAACGACCCGACGTTCCCGCACCACGGCGTGGTAACCTGCGCTCACTGTACGGCGCCTCGTCGCGTGGATGCACGAACCTATTTCGACAGCAGCGTGATGACCCACTTTGAATCGGATTACGGCGCTACGCCTAAAGTGGATCTGCCCAGCGGCATGGAGATCACCATGATCTGCCCGGATGCGGCGCAAAAGGAGTGGGTCGGCTTTGGCGGCCGGATCATCGCCAGCCCATTTTACGATATCTGCCGTTCGCAATACGACATTGCCATACAGGGCGATTGTGAAAAGCTGTTGACCGATATGCGTGGCTTTCACTGGATGATGGCCTGCGGAGATTACAGCCGCGAATTGGCCTATGCAGCCGGAAAGATCGGGGTGGGGTGGAACAAGGTTTAGGGGGCGTTATAGAATGAAAGAGGGCGGCGGATTTCAAGCGCAACGGGCGACAGAATCCTGACAAAAGGATGGATGGATGAAAAATCCTCCATTTTGTTTCTGGCCGATGGACCTATTGTTTCTTCTCGTTGCGCCTTGTTCAGCCTGCGGATCGGACGGCGTGGTTTAAAAGCGACAGCGCCATAGCCATCGCAGAAAAGCATGGCGGCAGGGCATTCCGTTCAGCCTGTCCCGATTACTCCATCACGTGCGAGCTGGGCCGTGATTCAGCTGCGTCTTTTAACGAGTGGTTTGTCACCTATCGCTCTCCCGGCCAACCGACAAGGTGTTCAATATCTCCGGGCAATGCGTGGCCATCCTGATGGTCGGCCGGCAGCAACAGGGTTCTTATCGCGTCGTTTGGCAGGCATCGGAGCAGGCCTCCGGACTCGATTTATGCCGTCTGCAGACGAATGACTTTATTCAAACACGCAAGATAATGCTGGTGCACTGATAACGGGCGTTCTTTTTCTATTTAGGGTTCTATCTTGAACAATTATGTGTGGAGATTACATGCGATTCGACAAAATCGGCTTGACGAATGCACGCCTTCGCATACTGATTCTCTGTTTGGCTGCTTTCATTTTTGATGCTGTTGCCTGCACCGACTCGACTACCAGCCGGAATCGAAAAAATGAAAAAATTTACTGGCAGGCCCATCGCGGCGGCGGCGCCCACGACCGGCCGGATAACACCATGGTTGCCTTTCACTATGCCTGGGATTTGGGCGGCATTCCGGAGGCCGACATCCGCACCACGCGCGACGGCGTGATCATCTGCCTGCACGATGAGACGCTGGCGCGCACTACCAATGCCCCGGCGGAGATCGCTTCGATCAAAGCCCGGCTCCTCAACTTGGCCGAGATTCGAAAAAGGGATGCCGGCGTCATGTTCGCGCCGGACTATCAGGGAGAAAAAGTGCCCACGCTCCTGGAGGTGCTCATCGCCATGAGCGGTCATCCGGAACGGGAGCTCTATATGGATATCAAACAGGTGGATCTGGTGAAAACCGGCCGTATGATCGATTCCCTGCACGTGGCCGAACAGATCCTGGTGGCCAGCCCAAAACAGGCGGAATGCAAGACGCTGAGAAGTCTGGCCGCCGGAGTGCGCAGTATGCTGTGGATCGGCGGATCAGCGCAAGAGATCGCGGATAAATTCGCCCGCGCAGCAGAGACCGGTTTTGACGGACTGGACCAGGTGCAGCTCCACCTCAATGATCGCAAGGAACCCTCGACTTGGCGCTATGAGGTGGAACCTGCGCTGCTGCAGGATGCGTTGCAGCAAACCGCTAAAAACGGGATCGATCTGGAGGTGTTTGTCAAAGGGTTTGCCGAAGCAGACCTTCATGCCCTGCTCGATCTGGGCATCCGCTGGTACGCCACCGACGAGCCAAAACGCTTTGCGCAAGCTGTGGCCAACTGGCGGGCGAAAAAAGAATAACGCAAGTTTTAACCGTGGAGAAAGAGCGGATGAAATTGGACAAAACGGCAGAATCCCTTCGCGAACAGATCGACAGGATTCAAATCATCGATACCCATGAACACATTCCGGATGAAGCGGTCGCCTGCGCCAACCGGCTGGGATTTTTCGGCCTGTTTGAGCATTACGTCTCATCAGATCTGCTGTCTGCCGGCATGCCCCGGGAGAACCTCGAGACGCTGCGCAATCCGGATAACGGATTGACGCCGCTGCAGCGCTGGGCGCTGATGGCCGACTGGTGGCCCTATGCCCGTACCACCGGTTATGGCAGGGCCATGCTCGAATACCTGCGTGAGCTGTTCGGCATCGAGGAGGTCACTGCGGACACCGTGCTCGAGCTGTGTCGCCGCATCAACGAGGCGCGCAAGCCGGGCTGGTTTCGAACGGTGCTCAAGGATCGGGCCAACATCGACAAGGCGCTGGTGGTTCGCTGGCCCGGCCAGTCGGTGGAGGTGGACCGGGAGCTGTTCCGCGCCGTGCCGATCCTTGACCATTATGCCATGCCCAGCACCCGGGCTGATCTGGCGGAATTGGAAAAAGAGTCCGGCCATTCCATTCACACTTTGGATCAGTTGATGAACGCCCAGGAAGAACGGCTCGA
>JAKJDB010000253.1 GCA_022706175.1 Candidatus Zhuqueibacterota bacterium
TACCAATCAAATCTTTAAAACCGTGATCGCTCCATCGCTGGGAGTGACGGAATACACTATCGATCCACAGGCGTACCAGGAGTATCTGGCCGAGCTGTATGCCTACATTCTGGGTCCTGATCATCTGCCGAAAATCCGTCGGCTTCTGGAGCGCTCCGCACATCGCAACATCACGGATTATGAAAAGCTGATCAAACACATTCTTGAAAGACGATGGATTTTCCCCTTCATCGGGGAGCGTCGTCCGACTGCGGATTCGGGCCTGGCCCAGGCATCGCTGGAGCGATTTCAGGCTCTTTTTCAGAGTGTGCATGAGCAAGTGATGCCGTTGCTGGCGGAAAAATGTCCTGCGGGCTCGCCGCAACCGCTGTTGAAAAAAGCGTTCTATGATGCCATCGCCGAGACCGGGGCGCCGGATCTGGAGACCTGGGATCAGCAGCTCAGAAGCCGGCTGGCGGACAAAACTTTTCTCAGCAAGCAGTGCAAACTTTTCCTTGCCGGGGACGCTTTCTGGAACGGGGTGCGTATTCTCAACGGCGCCCGCTATGCCGAGATGAAAACGCAACTGGTCCAAGTTCTGCAGACAGCCGGTTCCCATCTGGCCGAATATCTCTATCAAACGGAATTTCTCCCGGAGCAGGAGGACCTGCAGGAGATCAGTCGCCTGCTGTTGACCAAATACGACGAAATCTTGTTCCGGGAAAAGCGATTCAACTACTCCGACGTGCTCTATCACACCTATCAGCATCTGCGCGATCCGGCCTTATCGCTGATGCACGGCGATGAAGTCAGCAACACCTTTTATGAGATATTGACGACGCGCATCCGTTTTCTGCTCATCGACGAGTTTCAGGACACCAGCATTCTGCAGTTCAAGTTGTTTCTGCCGATCATCAAAGAGATCACCAGCGGTGAAGGGGTCAAGCCGTACGGCGGCATCATCGTTGTCGGCGACGAAAAGCAGTCCATCTACAGCTGGCGTGGCGGAGAACGGGATTTCATCCTGCGCATGCCGCAGCTGATCCCGGACCTGCAGCAGCTTCAGCTGACCACCTCGTATCGCCACAGCCCGACGATCATGCGTTTCGTCAATTCGGTGTTCTCTGACCCGGCGCTGGCGGAGGAGTTGGAACGGCAGCAGGTGCTCTGGCCGTATCAGGAATGCCGCACGGAAAAGACCCTCGAGGGATCAGTCACCATTCTGTTGCACAACGAGGCGGACGGCGAAGAGTCCTCCGCATCGCCATCACCTGCGGAGGACTTTATCGTCCGGCTGGTCAAACCGCTGCTGGAACAGCGTCGGATCAATCCCGGTCGCACCGCCATCCTGGCGCGGCGCAACCGCGATCTCGATGCATTAGCCCGATGCCTGGACGGCTATGGCGTCGATTATGCACTGAACAGCTCCCGTTCCATCTTTGAGCACCGCGCCATTGAACCTTTGTTCTATCTATTTGCGTTTTTAGTGCGCCAGGATGTGGTGGAACTGGCGAAATTTTTGCGCTCAGACCTGGTGCGTATGGACGGAGCGGCGCTCAAACAGGTGCTGCAATGTTATCAGCGCCATGTGCAGACGCCGAAAACTTACGGTTCTTTTATTCAAGCCCTGCGTCAAGAATGCAGCCACTTGCCTGGGGTGGCCGGTGTCGTGGATTTGGCAACGCCCGGTGCGGCCTTTGATCTTTTCGACTGTTGCCTGACCGCCGTGACCGTCTTTAAAGTGCCCTCCGTCTTTGCCCTGGAAGCGGACCTGGTCAATATCAATTTTTTCCTCGAGCTGGTCGCAGGCTTTTCTCAGCGTAACCGCACCTATCCGGCCACGCTGCAGGGATTGATCCGTTTCGCCGAGGAACACAAGGAGGATGAAAATTTCCAACAGGCCGGATTGGAAGAGATCGACGCGATCAGTCTGCTGACCATCCACAAATCCAAGGGGCTCGAATTCGATTCTGTGCTCCTGTATTGGGAGGTGCAGCCCCATTCCTACCAGGATACGAACGCGCTCCACGATTACCTGGCGTATACGGATGATTACAGCACAGCCCGCGATTTTGCCCTGACCTACAACCTGGACCATCTCCTGCCTTACACCAGCCATGGAACGTTGGCGGCCACCGAACGCATCAAAGACCTCATCGAGGAGCTCAACACGTTCTATGTGGCCATGACCCGGGCCAAACAGAATCTGTTTCTGTACTGCAGCTATGAAAAAAAGGACGGACTGGAGGCCTATTTGAACACTCCGGCCGAGGCCGGCGAAACGAAGGCTTCACGGATGCTGTTCAAAACCATGATGAAGAAAATGAAACAGGAGCAGGGCTGGAAGGTCCTTGACGACCGCACCCTCGAAGTGCAGATCGGCGCCGTTGCAGCGCCGGAAAGCGGTCGCGCCGACGCCGGCAACGCCGATCCCTCCTTCTCGGCCGCAATCTGGAATCCGCAACGCAGGGCCCTTTTGCAGCGGGATCCGCTGAAATCCGAGCGCGAAGCGTACATCGACTTTAAAAGCATGTACCTAAAAAAACGCAATATCGATCGCGGTACGGTCGTGCATTTCTACCTGTCCCAGTTGATCCGAGGTACAGCGGAGGAAAAAAGTCGGGCCCACACCGGCACGGTCAGCCGGTTCGGAACCTTGCTTCCACCGACAGAGGTGCTGCGTTTGCTGGATCAGGTCGATCGCCAGCTGTCCCAGAAGCATGCCTACCTGTTTTCCGATCGCTGGCAGGTTTTCACGGAACAGACCGTTTTCAGTCCGCAGGGAAAAGAGCTGCGCATCGATCGCCTGCTCGTGGATGAGAAGGAGCGACAGGTGCTCATCGTTGATTATAAGACAGGCGAGCAGTATGACGACCTGCAGATGCACGCCTACGAGGAGGCCGTCGCTGCGCTGCCGGTGGTTCAGCAGGGACGGTACGCCGTGCGGGGAGAATTTATCGAGATTAAATTAGAGCTGGAATGATAGCCGTCATCATCTCGTCCCAGCGAATCAGAACGCAGGCGCCGAAGCGGGCCCGCAGTTCCGGCGGCGCGGAAAAACTCAACACATAGCCTCTGTGGTTCTTGAGCGGAATTCTGATCTCGATTTTTTCTCCCTCCTTATAACGGTTCCAAACCAGATAATCCACCTTGCACTCTCGCAAAAAAGCGCGCAGTCGCCCCTGCTGCAACGCCCGCTGATAGTCCCAGCTGTTGACTAATCCATCGCCGTTTATGACCGTTCTCTCGGAAAAATACCCGATTACGCCGGACCCATCCACCTGAAAGATCCTTGTGTCCGGCGGTAGGTTGGTCTTGATCCATTGAGCCAGGGCCCAGACGTCGCGGCCGCCGCTCCAACTGATCTTTTTATGCACCATGGCAGCGGCAAGACCCAGCAGCAGTACAATCATCATCGCTGTGAACAGCGGTCGAGTGAGAACAGGCCGCCGCTGTGCCCAGTGATCCAGCCAAACACCCCAGACCACAAACGAAAAAATCAGGGGTAGAATAAAATACCAGAAGCGAATCTCACCCAGACCCCAAAAAACAAGAATCAGTAAATACAGCAAAACATAGACCCTCAGGGAAGAAAGCACGCGCAGAAAAGAAAAATGGCCAGCCCCGGTTCTTCTTCGCCGGAGCCAGATCTCTGCTACAGCTGCGCTGATCAGACAGAAAAAGAACCGCGCCTTCAGGCTGATCCCTGCAGTCCACAGCCAGCGGGTGGCGAACGCACCGGGCCAGCCGAATTTTATATAGCTGGAGACGGTGAACGGAGAAGAATAGAGCCACTGATTGCTGAACGTAAAGGCCAGAGCCGCAGCGATAAGCGGGCCGAATAGCAACAGGCCGTCGCGCAGCCGGGCAGATACTGTGCCGGCGAAGCGGTATTGCCGAAGGAACAATGGCACCATCAGACAGAGAGGCAGCAGAACAGCATCCAGACGACAGAGAAATACCAGCGCGCTCAGCACACTCAGCGGCCACAACGGAGCGGCGGGGGTGCGCCACTGTCGCTGGACACGGACGACCAACCACCAGGCCAGTGGTAAAAGCAAGCGCCCTTCGTTGCCGAAATCATACAAACCCAGTGCGGTGACGCAGAGCATCAGCACCGCCCAGCGGCCGGCAGCGCTGAACTGATTTTCTTTGAGAAAACGGTGCAGCAGGGTTAAAAAAATCAGAAATAACAGTCCATCGCTCAACCAAACCAGATACATCCCCTGCATCGGGCGCAGGGTCGTCAGGGCGGCGAGGAGCGTAAGCCAGGCCAGGTAGAGCGGATGATAGCCGTTGGTTGGATTCAGGCCGTCAAAGGTGGATCCCTTTCCCAGGCTTAGGTTTTGGGCGATCTTTAAATAAAAAAAAGAGTCATCGGAGAAAAAACGGGCGAGCGTGGCGGGCGGCAGAAACAATCCTGCAGCCAGGATCAATCCGAAAAGCAATAGAGGCGTGTAGGTGGAATATTTTCTCATCAGGACGGTCATGAAAGCCGTTCGCAAAGGGATTCCAGCCGTGCGATTTAAACGCGTGGACGGCACGCAGACCAGCCTTAGCAATGCAGGCAGCAGCCGGTCAGCCGGCGGAGATCAACCGGTAACGGCTGCGGATCGCCTCCAATGTCTGGTAGCCGAAATTGCCCAACGCCTGAATGGTGGAGCCTTCCGGCATATGGCTGTTGTAATCCTTCTGAAACGCCACCAGGCTTGCGTGGGTCTTTTCCATATCGCCGTCGATTTCACCCTGATAGAAATTCACCTCCGCCAGAACCGACTGAATGAGCGCATAGGCCTGTTTGCGATCAGCGCCTGGGAGCGTGGTGGAGATAAAACTGCCGTAGCGGCTGATGAGGAACTCGAGTTTGAGCAATTTATAGCTGAATTGATTCTCCCACTCTGCGATTTCGGCGGATTGTGCCGCCAGTCGCTTTATTTCAGCCAGTGCGGCGGCTTTGCTCTGTGTGCTGTCGATGATGCCGTTCAGTTCCACAAGGGGAACGGCGTTCTGCAAC
>JAKJDB010000254.1 GCA_022706175.1 Candidatus Zhuqueibacterota bacterium
CTACAGTGCGGTTTTCAAGACCACCGCGGTGTGGGGCAACCTGATCGTGGGCTTGACCAGCGGATTGGCTTTTATATTCGGCGGCATTGTGGCGGGCGACTTGCAGCAGGCGTGGATGCCGTTTCTCTTCGCCTTGGTCATCAATTGGGCGCGCGAGATCGTCAAAGACATCGAAGATATGCCCGGCGACCGCCAGGCCCGTGCGCAGACGCTGCCGATCCGCTACGGCGTTGCGGCAGCGAGACGGCTGATCACCGCCCTGCTGACAGGACTGATCCTGTTCACCGGAGTGCCCTATCTGTTGGATCTCTATGGCCGCTTCTATCTGTTGGTGGTCATGACGCTGGTCAATTCGTTGTTGATTGCGGTTCTGGTGGAAGCATGGCGCGAGCTGGACAGCCGCAGGCTGCGCCGAATGAGCCTTTGCTTGAAAGCGGCCATGTTCTCAGGTCTGGCGGCCATACTGGCCGGACAATGGTAAGGGACCTCTTTTTTCATGCGGGCACTTTTACAACGCGTTACCCAGGCGTCGGTCAAGATCCATGGAGTTGAAACCGGCCGCATCGATCGGGGAGTGGTGGTCTTTCTCGGCGTCAGCAGTCAGGACGGGGAGAGCGCTGCCTCCTATCTGGCTGAACGGATAGCTCACCTGCGCATTTTTCAAGATGAAGAAGGCAAGACCAATCTCTCGTTGCCGGATGTGCGTGGTTCGGTGCTGGCGATCTCTCAATTCACCCTGTACGCCGATTGCACGCGCGGCCGGCGGCCGGGTTTTTCTTACGCCGGCCGGCCGGAGATCGCCGAACCGCTCTATCACCGTTTTATGGAATTGTTGCGTTCGTACGGTGTCACGGTGGCCAAGGGGCAATTCGGCGCCGACATGCTGGTGGAAATACACAACGACGGACCGTTTACGATTTTGCTGGACAGCGACGAAAAGCGCCGAGAGGATTGAGGGTGTTCCAGGAACTGCAGAAACATAACTACGTGTTGGCATCGCGATCGCCCCGGCGCAGTCAGCTGTTGTCAATGATCCACCTGCCCTTTACCGTGTTGGCCAGCGACCATGATGAGAGTGCGTTGGACGAGCCGGATCCCATCCGTCATGTTCTGCAGCAGTCGCTGGCCAAGGCGCAGCAGGTGGCCGGCCAGGTGGAGAAGGCGATCGTCATCGGCGCCGACACCATCGTCGTGCTGGACGGTGAAATTCTCGGCAAACCCGTGTCTGCGGAGAATGCGGCGGAGATGCTGCGTCGGCTGAGCGCTAGAACACATCATGTGTTCACCGGCTTTTCTCTGATCGACCGGCCGCAGGGGCGAACGCTTTCCGAGTACGAGGTAACCGCGGTGCACTTTCGCGCGCTGTCGGAAGAGGAAATTCTCTCCTACGCACACAGCGATGGTCCCAAGGACAAGGCGGGCGCCTATGGCATTCAGGACGCCAGCGCGGTTTTTGCCGACCGGATCGACGGATGTTTTTACAATGTAGTCGGTCTTCCTTTGACCAAATTCTATCTTGCCTTATCAATGTTTATTCAAAACAGTTAGGAAGTCTGTGAAGGAAACAGCTCAAGAGATTGCTCAAGAATTGATCCGTCAACGCGAGTTGAGGGGTCTTAACGTGGCCCAGCTGTCGGCAAAAACAAAAATCGCCGAACGCTTCATTGAAGCCATGGAACAGGGAGAGTTTACTTTTCTTCCGCCGGTCTATGTGCGTGCTTTTCTCCGCACGCTGTCGCTGGAACTGGGGTTGGATCCGGAGGTGATGATTCGCCGGTACCGTTCGCTGATCGGCCAGCCTGAGGCTGAGGCGGTGGCAGACGAACCCACCACAAAGGCTCAAGTTCCGCCAACGGCCATTCCCAGCGGACAGGAGTCCTATGGTCTGAGTAAGAAAGAGCCGCCTGTGCGTGAACAGGCGGGCGGCGATAAACGGGCCCTGATCATCGGCAGCATGGCATTGATCGCCTGTGTGGTTCTGGCCGTCTATTTCCTGCTGTTGCAGCCGGCCGAAGAGACGCCTCTGCTGGATACCGGAACCGTGGTGGAAAAAATCGAACCGGGCGCCTCGGCAGACACCACTTTGCTGATCCCGCTGAACGAAACGCCGTCTGCACAGATCCCTGCGACCGAGGAACTGCAGCTGGCCATCAAGATTTCCGACAGCGCCTGGGTGCGCATTGTCTATCAGGACAGTCTGGTGGATGAAGGGGTGTTCGCGCCAGGCGATGGCCGCAACTGGTCCAGCGCCAACCGCTTTTATATGAAAATCGGCAATGCCGGCGGTGTTCGCCTGTATCTGAACAATAGGGATCTGGGCGATGCGGGCGTGCGCGGTCAGGTGGTCAATTTGATGATCGACGGCCAGGGGGTGAACAAAATCAGCGATGCGGATTTTCCGGCGGCGATGAGACAACCGCCAGGCCGCGAGTGATCGATATGGATGAACAAGACGGATCCCAGGCGTCTCGCCGCAGCGGATCGGCCTCGTCTGTACGCCAGACGCCGATCGTGGGCATGGAAGCGCGCAGCATCAAACGCATTTATTTTCTTGCTGTCTGCGGCACGGCCATGGCCTCCCTGGCTGCCCTGCTCAAGCAGATGGGCTATCACGTGTATGGTTCCGACAGCGGCGTCTATCCGCCTATGAGCACCTTTCTGCAAGACCAGGGCATTCCGGTGTTCGACGGTTTCGATCCCGCGCATCTCGATCCGGCGCCCGATCTGGTGGTGGTGGGCAACGTCATCTCCCGCGGCAACGTCGAATTGGAAGAGCTTCTCGACCGCCACATTCCCTATGTTTCTCTTCCGGATGCTCTACGCGAGTTCTGCATTCGCGGACGCCGATCCGTGGTGATCACCGGCACGCATGGCAAAACCACCACCAGCGCGCTGCTGGCCTGGGTGCTGGAGCAGGCCGGTCGCCGGCCCAGCTTTTTAATCGGTGGGATCCCCAATAATTTCGGCCGGGGATTTCAATGGGGCGCCGGCAACGAGATCGTCCTCGAGGGCGATGAGTACGATTCGGCCTATTTCGACAAGACCGCGAAATTTCTGCACTACCTGCCGGATATCGGCGTCATCAATCATATTGAATTCGATCACGCGGACATTTACACATCGTTGGATGAGATCGCGCTGGCCTTTCGCCGTTTTGTCAATCTGATTCCCCGCAGCGGTCTACTGGCCGCCTGTTTCGATTTTGATACGGTTCGCGAGGTGTGCCGCAAAGCGTTTTGTCCGGTGCGCTCGTTCGGCCTGGGGGAGGAGAATACGTGGCGCGCCTGCGACATCGAACAGACCGACCGGGGCCAGAATATGAACGTGATGAAAGAAGGCAGGCCGTTCGCCCGTGTTTTCATCCCCCTGTTCGGAGATCATAACATTCGCAACAGCCTCGCCGCCATAGTGGTGGCTGATCATCTTGGGCTTTCATCGGATCAGATCCGGGACGGCCTGGCCACCTTTACCAATGTACGAAGACGGCTGGAGCTGAAAGGGGAGGCCGGAGGCGTTCAGGTATACGATGATTTTGGCCATCATCCTACCGCCATTCGGGAGACGCTGGCCGGGTTTCGCCGCCTGCACCCGGACCGGCGCATCTGGGCGCTGTTTGAGCCGAGAACCGCCACCACTCGTCGTTCCATCTTTCAGAACGAGATGGTCGAAGCCTTTCAGGACGCGGACGGCGTGCTGGTCTCGGCAGTGGATCGGCCGGACAAAGCGCCGGCTGGTCAGGTGTTCTCCAGCGAGCAGCTGGCCGCTGATCTGGCGCGTCTGCACAAACAGGCGTTTTATATCGAGACCGTCGACGCCATGGTGGATTTTTTAAGACACCGGCTGCAGCCGGGGGATGTGGTGATCACCTTCAGCAATGGCTTTTTCGGCGGCATCCATCAAAAATTATTAAACGCATTAACCTGACCTTCTTTTATGCAGAGGCGCGGCGATCGCGCCGCTGCCAAAAGGAGCGGACAGGAGACCCTTTACCTGTGAGGTCTTGGCCTATGGAGAGAAAAACACGGCAGCGCAGAGAGTTCAAAAAGCAACACACGGAACCGATGGATGAGAAAATGGAGCGCTTGATCGCAAAAATCAGAACGGATCTATCTGATTCCATCATTCCGATCTCCCTGACCCGATTGAGCCCGTTTGAACGAAAACAGATTCATCGCGCATTCGACCGCGACCCTTCGGTGACCACTAAAACCTATCGCATCGGCGAAGAGGAATACGAACTGCGATTGTATCCGGTGACCAATTTACGCAAATATGCGGAAAAAAAAGCTGAAGAGGCGATCCAGAGCGGACAAAAAGTGGTGTTGCCGCACATGAGCAGTTACGAACGCTTTATCGTGCACGAGGCTCTGAAAAACAACGAGGCGATCAAGGCCAACAGCTTCGGCGAGGGCGACGATCGTCACATTGAACTTGAACCGGAGTTGTTCGGCAGGGGCTTGCGCAAGATCATGAAAAAGATCAAACTGTTTTAACGTCGAGGTACACCGGATTGGTCAGACACCGGCAGCGGCGCCCGCCGATGTCGCTCATCACCTGCAGACGGACATAGCCCCGGTCGGGCAGAACTTGATCGGTCAACTCTATTTCAAAATGGTGACAAGCAGGAGGTACGGCGAGCAGTCGCAGCACCTCCTGTTTTTTTTGGCAGTCGCCGATGATCAGCTCGACGCGGTTGAGGAATCCGAAATGAGCGCTGGAGGAGGCGACGATTTTTACAGCTCCGCCGGAACCCAAGACGGTTTCCCCACTGCTCCGACCATCCACCCACAGCTGCGCAAACGGACCGTTGCTCACCAGACAGCGGCCGGTCTGCAATGCGCTGACCATTCGGCCGATCGACTGCGGCGGCGGCCCGTAGAGGCCGGTGCGAACAGCGCCGAACACATGGTGCGTGCTTTCCAGTATGGACCAGAACGGCACGCGGATGTGGCGGACGCGGTTGAAATCGCCGTGGCTGTC
>JAKJDB010000255.1 GCA_022706175.1 Candidatus Zhuqueibacterota bacterium
CGGCTGGGTGGCCACGCCGCTGGCCGGGTGGCTGGTGTGCTTGTTGCTCTTTACCATCATGAACGCTTTTATCTAATTCTCATTACAACGGACTCTGGAAAAAACGCCATGGACCAATTGGATCTTTTTTCTCAAGCGGATGAGCATCTGGAGGCTGCGCATCAGGCGCTGCTAAAGGCCGATTTCAGCGCGGCCAGAAAAGAGTTGCAGATCGCCCGTTCCATCAACCCCTTTTTAGCCAACCTGGACGCCACTGCCCATGTGGTGGATTATTTTGCCAAATTTTTTAAAAAGACCGAAAACCCCGCCGAGGCGCTGGCCGCGGTGTTTAAGGATATTCCCCAGGCGGTGCAGAAGAATGCGCTGTTGATCCGGGAGGCTGATCTGGTTGAGCAGATGATGGCGCAGATGGCGCTCAGTCAGGTCAAGGCGACACGGCCGTTCGTCGACAGCGGCAAGGTGCTGCATTGGGGATCCTGACCCGTCAGTTCAATAAAGCGGAAAAAGCTTTTAAAGAAACGCTGCAGTCCGTTAAAGAGCAGCGCGCCGACCTCTGGGGGTATTACGGCGATCTCTGTTATCTGATGAGTGATCCGCGTCAGGCTCAGCGCGCCTATGTCCGCAGCCTGCTGATCGATCCTCAGGCGATCGATCTGTATCGGATTAAACAGCCCGGCCTGAAGCAACTCTATCTCGAGTTGCGTGAGCAGCACAAGGAAGCGGAGGCCCGCAGCCTGCTGCTGTTCGAAGGCTGGAGCCGTAAGGTGCTGGTCTTCTCCCAGACCGGCCGCTCCCATGATCCGCTTGCCGAACCCTTCCGGGCGATGCTGAAAAAACCGCTGCCCAAGGATAGAGCCGGCAAGCTGCATCGCTTTTCCCTCCATGTTTATATCGACCAGATGAACGCCCAGGTGGATGTGAACAACCGCGAAAAAATGCAGGCCATCGACAAGGCGTTGTTCAGCCGGTACCTGGAATTGTTGCAGACAAGAGAATAGGCCGGCGCCGGTTTTCCCGCACGCCGCCAACCCTTCGCCGGTTCGAATCGGCGAATCACAATTCTTCGAGGTACTCATGAATGATACCCGCTACCATGGCATCGTGGTGCCGATCCTGTCGCCGGTGGATGAACACGGGCGCTTGGACGAGCTCCATTTGCGTGGCCTGACCAACCATCTCCTCGATGGCGGCGTGCACGGCATTTTCGTCAACAGCACCACGGGCGAAGGCCTGTGCCTGATGGATGAGGACAAGAACCGTGCGCTCGAGTGCGTGATCGATCAGGTTCGCGGCCGCATTCCGGTGTACGCCGGCGTCAGCGATACCAGCGTGGTGCGTGCGCTTGCGCAGATCCGCATCGCCGAGCATCTGGGCGCCGATGTGCTGGTGGCGCATCCGCCTTTCTATTTTCCCCCCAACGACCAGAGCGAGCTGTACCGCTACTTTGTCGCGCTTGCTCAGGCGGCGAGGAAACCGCTGATGCTGTACAATATTCCGTTTACCACCAAAGCCTTTATCGAGATGAACACCGTGCAGCGATTGATGCAGGTGGAGAACATCATCGGCATCAAGGACAGTTCGGTGGATTGGGTGTATCTGATGAATCTGATCTGTCTGAAAAAATCGCGGCCGGACTGGAGCATCTTTATCGGCAAGACCCACATGTGGGCCGCCGGGATTCTCTCCGGCGCGGACGGCGGATTGGACGGCATCTCTAATCTGATCCCCGCCCACTGCGTGCGCCTGTATGAAGCGATCGTAGCCAAATCCCCAGAGTGCTACGCGCTGCAGGCAGAGATCAACGAGATCTTTCGCGTCTACGAATGCAAGTCGTTCCTCGGCGGCATCAAAGCGGCCGTGTCGTTCTTGGGCCTGTGCCGGCCCGAACCCATCGCCCCGATCCTGCCGGCCGACGAAGCGGAAAAAGAAAAAATTAAAATTCTGATGCAGCGCCATCATCTCTTGTCCTAAGGAAACCCCATGAAGGCCAACGTCCGTTTTCCCTATGCCCTGTTGATCTCTCTTTTTGCGTTGCTCATCGCCGTAATGGCGCTGTACAGGGCCGACACCGCGCACCAATTGGCTCTGTCCGATCTGAGCATCGAAGAGTCCAACGCTTTGATCACGCCGCTGTATGATGAAAGCGACGGCAGCTGGACCTACCTGGCCGTGTATGAGATCTCGGTCTCCAATTTATCCGGCCCGCCTGTGCAATGGATGAGCATCGCGCCGGCGCAGGATGCCGGCGGATTCCTGAAAGGACTGAAGAACGGCGGGATCGTCTCCCCGGCGCTCTCCTATCAGGTTTTTATTTGCGCGCCCACCCTGGCGGATCTGCAGGCGGATCCCAAACTGATTCGAGGATTGGCTGAAAAGCCGATCACCGGCACAACGCCGCTGAACTACACCCTGGCGGCTGGAGAGAACCGGACGCTGCGCGTGGGCGTCCTGGTTCAGGCGTATAACGCACAGCAAACCGCTCTGGCCGATATGGTTCTGATTTCGCTGGATCTTTCTTTTGATCACCAGCGCCGTTACACGTTTCGTCGTGGTTTTCCCGTGCAGCCGGTCAAGGCTGAATAGTCGGTTCGCTGCCCGCCGACCGGACCAAGTGCGACAGTCGATTGATCGGGTTATTCACCGATCTGGCCCCTATCACCTCTGCAAGGAGTCTGTATGCGCATTCAACCTCTTTTTCTGCTTTTGGTCGCTGTTTTTTTCTTCATGGCTGAGTCGGCAACCTGCTCTTCACTTTCAGCCGTCTTGCACCGTTCCCCGGTTCAGGAGGATTCCACGTTTCGCGACAGCCGGTTCATGACCATGCGCAAGGGCGACAAAATGGAGTACGCGATGCCTGAATTCAAAACGCTGGAGCAGTGGCAGGCGTTCAGCGAACAGCTGCGCATGAATATTTTGATCAGCACCGGGCTCTATCCGATGCCGGAAAAGACCACACTCTCCAGCCGTATGTTTTCCATGACCCGGCATGAGGACTATACCGTGGAAAAAGTCCTTTTTGAAAGCTATCCGGGTTTTTGGGTCACCGGCAATCTCTATCGTCCGGTCGGAAAACCCGGACCGTTTCCAGCCATTCTGACTCCGCACGGCCACTGGACCAACGGCCGTCTCGAGGACACCGAACTTAACTCAGGGCCCGGCCGCTGCATCAACTTTGCCCGGCAGGGCTACATGGTCTTCAGTTATGACATGGTGGGCTATCAGGACAGCAAGCAGATCTCCCACAAGTTCGCCGATACGCCGCGCCATCAATTGTGGGGCATCAATCTCATGGGGCTGCAGTTGTGGAACAGCATTCGCAGTCTCGATTTCATTACCGGCCTGCCGGAGGTGGATTCCACGCGCATCGCCTGCACCGGCGAATCCGGCGGCGGCACGCAAACGTTCATGATCACCGCTGTGGATCCGCGCATCAGGGTTGCCGCGCCGGTGAATATGGTGTCCGCTCACTTTCAGGGCGGCTGTCTGTGTGAAAACGCGCCGGGCTTGCGGTTGGATTATTTCAACGTTGAGATCGCAGCCATGACCGCGCCGCGGCCGCTGCTGCTGGTTTCCACCAAACAGGATTGGACGGTCAACAACCCAACTGTCGAATTTCCCATGATCCGTTCCATCTATGAACTGTACGGCGCGGCAGACCGTGTCGACTGCGTGCAGTTTGATTACCCGCATAATTATAACCGGGACAGCCGTGAGGCGGTCTACAGCTGGTTCGGCCGGTGGCTGCTCGGCCAGCCCGTCGGCTCGGTGATCAAGGAGACGCCGTTCACCGCGGATCCTGTCGAGCGGTTGCGGGTGTTTCCCAATGAGGAAAAGCCGGAAGGCAATCTGACTGAAGAGAGCTTGACCGCCTGGTTGCAGGACCAGGCCCGTACTACCCTGGAGCGCGCCTGGCCATCCAATGCGCAACAATTGCAGTCCTTTAAAACTTTTTACCGGCCGGTCATGAAGACCGTTCTGGCCGCTGAATCCGTGTCCCAAGTCGATGTACGAACCCTGGCGGAACAGACGACGCCCCGTTACACGGTGACCCGGCTTGTTCTGAGCGAACAAGGGGCGAACCGTTGGATTCCGGCGCTGTGGTTCAAACCACAACGTGAGGCCAAAGAGGCCGCCATCCTGGTTCATCCAGCCGGTAAAGCGGGCGTGCTCAAACAGGGCACCAACGAACCGCTGCCGCTGCTTGCTTCGCTGCTTCGCGACGGCGTTCAGGTTCTCGCCATCGATTGCTTCAACACCGGTGAACATGTCTGCGCTCAACCGGCCCGAGATCCAGCTGCCAAGCATTTTACCACCTTTAATCGCACCGATTGTCAGGAGAGGATTCAGGACATTCTGACGGCTGCCTGTTTTTTCAAACAGACGTCGTCTCTGCGTCTGTACGGCATCGAGCAGGCCGGCGTCTGGGCTTTGCTCGCCGCCGGCGTCAGCGGAGAGTTCGACCGGGTGTTCATCGACGCCATGGGCGGTGTGATCGAGGACGAGACTTTTTTGCTGGAGCAGGCCTTTATGCCCGGTCTGGCCCGGTACGGCGGATGCCGTACTGCCGCCGCGCTGGTGGCGCCCGGAAGATTAACTCTGATCAACACGCCGCCAAATGCATTGACCCATTCTGTGTCCACCCTGTACAGCCGCTGCGGCAGCGGAAAAAATTTCACCGTTAAAAAGAAATGGTAAGCTCAGGCTGCTGCGCGATGCCGATGCGTAATGGATGGTCATAGATAAAACCCCGGTATCCGTGTGCTATGGAGGAAATGCCAATGCCCTCGATCGTCTATATCCTTCCCCTTATCTGCCTGCTGGTCGTGCTGCCTTCCTGCACTCAGCAAGCGGATCAAGCGCCTTACCAGAATCCCGATCTTGCCGTGGAACGGCGGGCTCAGGATCTCGTCAGCCGCATGACCCTGGAGGAAAAAGCGGCCCAGCTGGGCAGTGCCTGGGTGTACCAGCTGCTGACC
>JAKJDB010000256.1 GCA_022706175.1 Candidatus Zhuqueibacterota bacterium
GAACGGTCCAGGTCTCCGGGTCATTGGCTGCCTGCGACTGGATAGAAAGAAAGTGCAGCGTGCGATTGCTGCCCGCGGGAAGAGATCGGCTGCGCTGCGCCAATAGCTTGAGTGTTTTTCCACGCAACCGCAGAATGCGCACCTGATCGTTGCTCCAGGCAATCCGCTCCACATCGCGGATCGTCATCCGTTCGCCAAAGGGATGATAGCGGAAATAGCCCTGATTGATGAGCGCCACTTCAGAATGCGTGGCCCGCATCAGCGTGTGCAGTGTGTAATGGAGAAAATCCTCCGCCTGATGAGTGGAATCCACCCGGGCCACCTGCTCATCCGCTCCACGGCCGTAGCGATCCAGGCACTGCTGATTATATCTCCGCTGCAGATCTGAGAGTGCGGCGTCCTCGCTGCTGTCCGTCTGCAGGGGTTCATGGTGCACCTGCAAGTGCGTCAGCCTGCAGCGATCGTCGCTCCGCTGCCACTGGCACACCAGGTGGCCCACAGACCAGGCACGCTTGGGCGCTTGCACCAATACCGTGGTGCGGTTCCCATTGCCGTAGCGGACGCGGCTGAACTCCTCAGGACTGTCGACCTGTGCCGGACTGATGATCAGATCCGGATTGGCCTCCGCACGGCAAAGGGCCAGGTTGCGTTCAAATTCCAGATGAGAGAGGACGATCAGCAGGTCATAGCGGCCGGCTAATTCGGCTGCCAAACGGGAATAAGCCTGTATCGGATCGCTGACCTGTGCTCCAGCCAGATTGCGTTCTGCGACCGTCTGCCCCATGTTCGGATCGCAAAGACCGACCACGGCGATGCGCAAGCCCTGCCGTTGAAAAAAAAGACAGGCGGGAAGAAGAGGAACTCCGCTTTCTGTCAACAGGTTGGCGGAGAGGAACTGCATCGACGCAGAACGGTTCAATGAAAGCAGGTTTTTCCAGCCAAACGTCAAATCAAAGTTTCCCGGCACCACGGCCTGACATCCCCCCTGTTGCAGCATGGAAAAGGCTGTCCGGCCGCTGTCAACATGGCTGAGATAGTAGTAGGATAAAAGATCGCCGGTATCAAAGATCATATAGTCGTCTGCATCCATGGTCCGGGTCACGCGGCGCAGAGTATGCTGGATGGACAGGGCGCCGCCGTGCTGCAGGCGATCATCATGCTGTAAAAACCCCTGCAGATCACCGGTAAAAAACAGATGGAGTTCATTCCGTTCCATCCTTTGGGCAGGCAAAGGCTGCAACAATGCGCAGCAGAGCAGCGCCAAAACCGCCGGCAAAGGCCAGGGACAAGGCGCACGCTTGCCTGCTCTGCATCGAAGCATCGTGCCGTTGGGGATGGCCCTGACAGGGTCGTGGTGACAGGGTGCGGAATTCATTTCGCTTTGGAGAGAAAAGCCTGGGCGGTTTCGATTTGCCGGCGCACCGATTCCACACCAGTGCCGCCGTAGATGTTTCTCTTATTCAGAGAGACCAGAGGGTCGAACAGCGCGGTCACGTCAGGGGCGAACAGCGGCGACAGCTGCTGCAGTTCCTGCAACGCAAGCTGCGTCAGCGACACTTTGCGCGTCTCGGCCAGTCGCACCGCTTCACCGACCACGGCGTGCGCCCGGCGGAAGGGCATTCCCCGCTGCACGAGATAGTCGGCCATATCCGTAGCGTAGAGCATGGGATCCAATGCGTTGCGCATGGCCTGTCGATCAACCTGCAGGGTGGCGACGACGCCGGAAAAAATCGATAGGGATCCCTCGGTCTGCTCCACGCTATCGAACAGCGGCTCCTTGTCCTCCTGCAGGTCACGCACATAGGCGGTGGGAATACCCTTCATCATCGTCAGCAGGGTGACCAGGTCGCCGATGACCCGTCCGGTTTTGCCGCGGATCAACTCCAGTGAATCCGGATTCTTTTTCTGCGGCATCATGCTGCTGCCGGTGGTGTAGGCCTCATCCAGAGCGATGAACCGGTATCCCTCAGAAGACCAGATGATCCAATCCTCGGCGGCCCGGCTGAGGTGCAGCATAATTTGACTGCAGCCATAGACGGTCTCACAGACAAGATCACGATCCGAGGTGGCGTCCAGGCTGTTTTCCGACGGTGCCGAAAATCCCAGCCGCTGCGCCAACGCGTGCCGGTCGACTGTAAAAGCGGCGCCGGCCAGCGCACCGGCGCCCAGCGGCATTACGGCGCAACGCGCCCGTGCCTGCGCCAGACGTTCCTCATCGCGCTGCAGCTGGAAAAACAGCGACATCAGATAATGGGCAAAGGAGACCGGCTGGGCCTGGCGGAGATGGGTGTAGCCGGGCATCACGGTGTCGACATGGTTTTTCGCCTGTTCCACGATGGACGCCAGGCTTGTTCGCAGCGCGGCGCGCAGCTGATCGAGATGATCGAGCAGGTACAGCCGCACATCCGTAGCCACCTGGTCGTTGCGGCTGCGCCCGGTGTGAATCCGCGCCCCCAGATCTCCCAGCCGTTCTGTGAGCCATCGTTCATTGGCCGAATGAATATCCTCATCAGAGGACGCAGGACTCAAAGCGCCGGCGATGAATTCGCCGTGTATCTCCGCCAACGCCGCCACGACCTGCTCCGCCTCCTCCGGCGTATAGACGCCGACCTCAACCAGCGCCTGGGCCCAGGCCTGATTGACTGCGATGTCGTACGCGAACAGCTTTTGATCAAAATGGAGGGAATGGCTGAAACGCTCCATGACCGCTTCAGTGGGTTTGCTGAAACGACCTGCCCATATTTTTTCGCGCATGGTCAGTCCCGTTTGTATTTCAGACCCGGCAACTCGTGGCTCGCCTGTTTGTCCCATTCCTGCTGCACCAGTGCGCGTACCGTGAGCGGCAGCCCGAACAGGTTGATGAACCCTTTGGCGTCCTTTTGGTCATACACATCTTCTTCGCTAAAGGTGGCGAAATCTTCACGGTAGAGCGAATAGGGCGATTTGCGGCCGGCACTGATGACGTTGCCCTTGTACAACTTGAGCCGGACAGTGCCGGTGACCAGCTTTTGCGTGACGGTGACGAACGCGTCCAGCGCCTCGCGCACCGGCGTATACCAGGCGCCGTTGTACACCAGCTGGGCGTAGCGCGGCACCAGCATCTCTTTTTGGTACAGAGTCTCGCGATCCAGCACCAGGGATTCGAGCTCCCTGTGGGCAAAATAGAGCACGGTCCCGGCCGGCGTTTCATAGACGCCGCGGGATTTCATGCCCACCAGCCTGTTTTCCACAATGTCAGCCCGGCCGATGCCGTTGGCGCCGGCCAGTTTATTCAGCTCTTGGACCAGCGGCACCGCCGCCATACGCTTTCCGTTCAGCCCGACCGGAATGCCGGACTCAAAGTTGACCTCCACATAGGTGGGCCTATCCGGCGCCTTTTCCGGACTCACCGAAAGAACAAACATCTCCTCTTTGGGTTCATTCCAGGGGTCTTCGAGATCGCCGCCCTCATGGCTGATGTGCCAGATGTTGCGGTCGTTGCTGTAGATCTTTTCCTTGCTGGCCTTGATGGGTATTTTGCGTTCCTCTGCGTAGGCGATCGCGTCCTCGCGCGAACGGATGTTCCACTCCCGCCAAGGGGCGATGATGTGCAACTTGGGATTAAACGCTTTATAGGTCAGTTCAAAACGGACCTGATCATTTCCTTTACCGGTGCATCCATGCGCCACCGCATCCGCGCCCTCGGCCATAGCGATCTCGACCTGACGTCTGGCGATCAGAGGACGGGCGAACGAAGTGCCGAGCAGATAGCGTCCCTCATAAACCGCTCCGGCTTTAAGCGTCGGCCAGATAAACTCTTCGATAAAATTCTGGCGCAGATCCTCCACATAGCATTTGCTCGCGCCGGTGGCGATGGCCTTCTCCTCCAGTCCATCCAGCTCCTCCCCCTGGCCCAGATCCGCAGCAAAGGCGATCACTTCGCAGCCATAGTTCTCCCGCAACCAGGGGATGATGATCGAAGTATCGAGCCCGCCGGAATAGGCCAACACGACTTTTTTCGCTTTGACAGTCATAACATCAGACTCCTGTTAAAAGTGGAAAATAAAAAGCGACCCGATAGTCGCTTTTTCATACAGAAAAATAAGAATGTTATAATAAAAAAAAATCTGCAAAATTACAAGGAAAAAACGCGCTACTCCTGCACAGCCAGTTGCAGCAAAACGGTGTGCGCGACGGCCCGCATCCGGCCCCAGTCCTCCCATGCCGTGGGCAGCTGCAGCAGCATTCGTGACGCCTTTTTCAGCTCAACCGGATCCATCCAGGTAAAAGCGGAGATGCTCTCCCCTTCATCCTGGACAACCGGGTTCAGGCCGGCCACAGCGCTGAAAAACAGATAAGAGATGAATGGAACCCGCGCCTGCTGATGACAAAAGGTATAGAACACAACGGCCAGCGGCTGATAAGAGAGCGCCTGCCAGCCGGTTTCTTCCAGCGTCTCCCGCTGCAGTGCGGCCATCAGGGGTTCATGGTAATGGATGCCGCCGGTCAACAAGCGGTAGATGCCCGGAAGATAGAACGATTTGCTGTGCATGAGAAATTGCCCGGCGCTGTTCTGCAAACAGAGCACCACCTCTCCGCGCCGGGTTTGGTCGCGATACAGCGCGTTATGCCATTCCAGCGCCCGGCGCTGAGAAACCGGCAGCTCGACGTGGTACAACGGGAGGTGGGGCCGGTCGGCCATCATCGCCTTCACCTCCTCCGGCTGCCAAAAAGGCGCATGCAGTTCCAGGCCCCTGGCCTGTTCAAAAGAGAGCGGCTCAATCATAGGGTCAACGCCTGTTTGACGGTCGAGCCGATCTCCGCCGGAGAAAGGCAGACCTGCACTCCGGCGTGCTGCAGGGCCGCGACTTTTTCCGCTGCCGTGCCCTTGCCTCCGGAGATGATGGCGCCGGCATGTCCCATCCGTCTTCCCGGCGGCGCAGTCTGACCGGCAATAAATCCGATCACCGGTTTTTGCATATGACGGCGGA
>JAKJDB010000257.1 GCA_022706175.1 Candidatus Zhuqueibacterota bacterium
CGTCTGGCAAAAGCGGCGAGGTGAAGATCAGGGATACGCGGACGCCGTCGCCGACCATCTCGTAAACGGTTTGGGTGGGCATCACGCGTACGCTGGTCTGGGGCAATGCCGCTACGTGGTCAGGCGCCGGCCCGATCAGACGGCGTGTGACGCCGTCAATGCGGATCAGGCTGCACAGAGACTGCGGAACGCCGGTCCAATGTCGAGTGGGCCCATCGGTCAGACGATCCTGAAACGACCAGAGGCTGAAATAGGGATCATGGGTGACCAACGGCACGGCCGGTGGTCGAAATGCGGTTTGGCCCCAAAGCACAGCAGCCGCAAGCAGCACAAACACACTCGCCTTTTTCACAACATCTTTTTGCATAACATTCTCCGGATTATTTATCCCGGTGCATTTTGAGCACCCCCCGGCGCACCAGCAGGGGCGAGCGGGCGATATCTTCCGGAGTCATGAACCGATCGCTGACGCCCTTTTTCAGATCAAGCCCGACCGCGTTATAGATCTGCGCCACATACCAGGAACAGTACAGCTTGTTTTCGCGACGCAGCCGATCCCGTGTATCCACCCCGCGGTGAAAAAGAATGAAAAAACCCAGGACAATGGATTTCCACAGCGCGTATCCTTTGCCGAGTTCCTGCTGGGCGAATTGGATCATTCCGCGGCGCTTGGCCTGGGAGACCGGCTTTCGCGTCGTGAACCACTGCACATGGCCGTGGTAATGGCGAAGGTTGGCGCTCAGAGGAGTGACCGAAACGCCCCGGCCCACGGCCTCCAGCACCATCAGGCGATCGTTCCACCATACCGCGACGCCCGCATGAGTATAGCGTGAACGGGTCGCCCAGCGGATGACGCGAGACGGCAGTGTGTACCCTTCATAGAGCAGCACGTCGCCGTCCTTGATCTGCAGCCGGATATCCGAATAATTCTGCGGATTGGATAAATCGAGTCCGCGAACAAGAATGCCTTCCATAGCGCTACCTGTGCCTCATCCTCGCAACCAGCCGCGCCGGCGGAACCAGAGATAGAGTCCCAGTGCGACCATCAGGATCACCAGCCAGACGATCAGATAACCGAACTTCCAGGACAGCTCCGGTATGTGTTCAAAATTCATTCCGTAAACGCCGACGATAAATGTGAGCGGCATAAAAAAAACCGAGAACAGGGTAAGAATACGCATCACTTCGTTGGTGCGTTGAGCGGAGAGGGAGATGTGCAGATTGAGCAGGTTGGTCACATTCTCGTACAATTGCTGGCTGAGAAAGAAAAGCCGGTCAGCGTTCTCGCGCAGGTCCTGCAGAAACGGCGCAAAGTGCTTGGAGTCGAACGTGAGCAAACGAAAAATATCACGGGACAAAAAGGACATCTCTTTAAACACCCCCGCTTTGCGCTTCAGATAATAAAGCTCCTCCAGATGCTGCTGTTGCAGGTGATGGAAAATTTGATTTTCGATGTCATCGAGCTGTCGCATGGCCTTCTGCAAAGGCATCTCATAGCTCTGCAGAATCGCCAAAAAAATCTCGTGCAGAAGAAAAAAAGCGGATCTGGCGGTTTGGTTCGGTGATTGCCGCCAGCGTTCCCGGATGGACTTGATAAAGGGCTGATCGATTCGGTGAATGGTGACAAGAAAATTCTTGCCGGTGAGGATGGCGATCTTGCGCGTCAACTCTTGAACGGAATCGGCATCCGGACCGCAGGCCTCATCGTAGGCGCGGCAGATAATAAAAGTGTTCTCGTCCAGCTTTTCGAACTTGGGAAGATGCTCGGGTTCGAGACAATCCTGAATCGTGGTCGCATGCAAACTGTATTCGTTCGAGATTCGCTGCAGCTCCTCGGATGTGGGCAACACCAAATCCACCCAACGAAAACTGGCGTCCGCTTTTTCAAAAACAAGATCGATCAACCGGGATCCTTTCGTTTCGAAGCCTGCCGGGACAACAGCCGCCGCTCTTCTTACATACCCTTGTCAATGTACGAAATTTCCGCAAGCAAAAAAATAGTTTTCTCCATAAGCCGCCGCTCGCACGCGAGGACAAAAAAGGGCTTGCGAAAGCTCACTGATTTATGTATGTTATTTTAAATCAAAGAGTAACTCCTCAAGGGATCCGATGAAATTCGTACTGGCGCCGGACTCGTTCAAGGGCAGCGCTGATGCCGAAGCGATATGCGCGGCGCTGACTGCTGGCATTCGCCGCATTCTGCCGGATGCGGAGATCGTCTCACTGCCCATGGCCGACGGCGGCGAAGGGACCGTCTCCGCTCTGGTATCAGCCACCAACGGACGCCTGCAGCGGCACACGGTCGTAGATCCGCTGGGACGGCCCATCACGGCACAATGGGGCCTGTTGGGCGACGGCGAAACCGCGGTCATCGAAATGGCGGCTGCCTCCGGGTTGCCGCTGGTGGCAGAGGCGGAGCGCAATCCGTTGAAAACGACCACCTATGGCACCGGACAACTGATCCTGCAGGCCATCGCTCAGGGCTGCCGCAAGATTCTTCTCGGCATCGGCGGCTCTGCCACCTGCGATGGCGGCACCGGCATGGCGCAGGCGCTGGGATACAAGTTTTTTCGTCAGGATGGAAGTGAGATCGTTGAGTATATGAACGGCGAACTGATGGGGCAGGTGCACAGCATAGACTGGACCACCCGTTCGCCGGCTCTGCAGGGCTGCCAGATCACCGCCGCCTGCGATGTCGATAACGTCCTGCTGGGCCCACGGGGGGCGGTGATGGTGTATGCGCCGCAGAAAGGCGCGACTCTTGAACAGCTGCCGGTGCTGGAACGAAATATGTGCCGGATCATCGATGTTATAGAAAAAGATTTAAATCAGCCGGTCCGCAACACACCCGGCGCCGGCGCTGCCGGCGGGCTGGGCGCAGGACTGCTGTGCTTTGCGAACGCGACACTAAAACCCGGCATCCAGATCGTCCTGGCGGCCTGTCGCTTTAGCGAGACCATTCAAGACGCGGACTATATCATCACCGGCGAAGGACAAGTGGATGAGCAGACCGCATTCGGCAAAACCGTCAGCGGTATTTTGACCGCCGCCCGGCCGTCGGCCGTTCCGGTGATCATCCTGGCCGGAGGGATTCGGGGTGAAACCCGTGTACTGCTGCAACAGGGGGCGGCCGCTGTTTTCTCCATCTGCCCCGGCCCCCTGTCGCTGCAGGAGGCCATGCGACGCACCCTGCCCCTGGTGGAAGAAGCCATGGCCAACCTGACCAGCCTGCTGCGAATCGCCCATGGGCGGCGAAACACAAATCAGAATCACGAGGACCTATGAAGAATCCACTGCGTCTCATCCTTCTGTTCCTTCTCCTGGGTCTGCAAACCATGGACGCTTCGGGCCGTGCGCGGAGCGTAACGGTGGAACCCTGCACCGGCGTCTGTGGTTCTCAGGCGCTGCTGGCACGGCACGAAGAGGCGGTGCTCAATACCAACCTGCGGCATCCGGAATGGCAGAACGGATTGTTCAAGCAAAATCAGTCCACCTACCAGATAGGGGATTCACTGACCTTTTTCACCTACAACTATAAGACGATCAGTTATGACAAGACCGTAGCGCTGTGCCGTTATCAAAGCGAGGAAACGTATATTTTTGTCGGCGATAAAGAATGGGAAAGCGAACAGGTGACCGATGCCAACGTGCAGGCGTTCAAACAAGCCTTTGAAGAGAGAACGCCCCCCGGCTCGATCGATCCCAATGCCGGCATTCGCGCCATTCTCAAGCAGACCTTTGGCCCGGCGCCCAACAAATCGGGCGACGGTCATATCTATGTTCTGATCTACAACATCATCGACGCCGGCAACCCGGACGCTTATGTGGCGGGCTATTTTTCACCCAACGACCAGGGCAACGGCAGCTACAGCAACCGCAAGGATCTGCTGTATATCGACTGCAACCCCGCCAATCCCGGAAGCAGCGATGTACTGCGCAATGTGGCGCATGAACTCCAGCATCTGCTCCATTACGGCGCCGACCGGGATGAAGATCTCTACGGCGGCACCTGGGTCAATGAGGGCGCCAGCGAATATGCCTCGGTGATCTGCGGCTACTCCTTGCGCAGTCCGTCCAAATACCTCAACAATCCCGGCCGTTCACTGCTGACCTTTGATTACAACGACAATTCGCTCATCGATTACGAAAAGGTCGCGCTCTGGACTTATTACCTCGGCGAAAAATTCGGTCCCTCGCTGATCGGGCAGATCGTGCGACAGCCGGAAAACAGCGTGGAAGGTGTGCGCGCAGCGCTGCAGGCCAAAGCCCTTTCGCTTTCTTTTGAAGAGCTCTTTAGCAACTTTGTCGTGGCCAATTATCTCAACCAGCCCGATCTCGACGCGCAAGGCTATTATGGCTACCGAACCATCACCCTGCCGCCTTTTGCGCCCTCCGGCGACTTTGGCTCATATCCCATCGACAGTCAAACCAAAACGCTGCCCGCCTTCTCCAGTCACTATATCCGTTTTTATGGTCAGGACAGTACCGCCACGCTGACCCTGACCAGCCTCAGACCGGCCGACACTCGAGCGCTGATTCTGAAAATAGCCGATCAACCGAAAGTGGAAAAGCTCGATTTCGACAGCCAGGGCAAAACCTCCACCAGCCTGAAGGCGATCGGCCGAAGCGTAAAAAATCTGGTGTTGACCGCTGTCAGCTTGGCCGGCGTCAATACCCTCGCCTATTCGGTGACTTCCGAGATCGAGGACATCAAGCCGCCCCTGATCACATCCGGACCGCAAGAGTCCATCCCCGGCAACAACTCGATCACCATCATCTGGAAGACGGATGAGTATGCCACCAGCGTGGTAGAGTATGGCCTTACCCCTCAGTATGGCCAGGTGGCCCAGGACTCGACCCTGACCACAGACCACAAAATCGTGCTCAACCATCTGGCGGCCAACACCACCTACCACTACCGTGTCGGCTCTATGGACGTTAGGGACAACGGGCCCTCCTACAGCGCTG